>JALSHW010000050.1 GCA_026982035.1 Phycisphaerales bacterium
GTTGCTTGCCACCCACGATGCCACGGCTGAGGAACTCACCGGAGCCGCCCAAGCGATGCGGCGGCAAGTCAGAGGCGTGGAGTACCCACTCAGCGACAACGCGATCCTGATCGATACCTGTGGCACTGGTGGGGCTCCCAAGACCTTCAATGTTTCGACGGCCGCGGCGATTATTTTGGCTGGAGTCCAACCGCCCGCTGGCTCGGGCATCGAGCGGATTCAGGTTGCCAAGCATGGGAACCGCTCGCGGACTGGACGGGGATCGGCCGAGGTGTTGATGGCGTTGGGGGTTCAGGTCGATGCGTCCGTTGAGACGCAGACCAGGTGTCTTGAGGAGGCCGGGGTTTGTTTTTGCTTTGCGGTGAATCATCATCCTGCGGTCAAGTACGCGATGCCTGCGCGGAAGTCGTTGGGTGTACCGACGATTTTCAATGCTATTGGGCCTTTGACCAACCCGGCTGGTGCCCAGCACCAACTCATCGGGGTCTACAAAGATGAACTGGTGCTGCCGATGGCTCAGACACTTCTAAACCTGGGCACCACGCGGGCGATGGTGGTGCATTCGACCGATGGGCTTGATGAACTTTCGACCACCGCCCCGACTCGGGTGGTGCATGTCTGTGATGGTCAACTGCGTGAGGAACTTGTTGATGCTGCGACGCTGGGCATGGAGCGGGTGACGATTGAGGCGGTGCAGGCCAGCGATGTGGAACACAGTGCCCAGATTCTTCGGTCCATTGTGGACAATGAACCCTCGGCCTTTGCGGAGATGGCGTTGCTGACGGTGGCTGGTGGATTGGTGGTTGCTGGGGTTGCCGATGGATTTGGTGAGGGGATCGAGCTTGGACGGGCGACGGTTGCTTTGGGCCATGCCAGAGCGGCTCTTGATGCGTTGGTGTCGATTTCCAACGATTAAGTCTCGCTCAATCTGGAATCGCCGCCAGGCCATTCTTGGCGAGAAGGCCGAGGACTGTGGGGACCGTGTTCTCATCGAGCCGTTGGATCGTGTGGAAGTTCTCACCGACCAGAATCATCTTTGGCTCGTTGGTTTCTGGATCGACGGTCAACACCATCACGGCATCGGCGGCCGGGTTGCCGCTGACCCATTGGCCAGAGCGGATGATGAACTCGTCGGAATCGCTCGGATTGGCACCGATGGCGTTGCGGTAATCAGCCAGTAGTTCAATGTCGTCCTGTGTTGCGACTCTGGTCAGGTCGCCAAAGACATCCACGCCATGATCGTCGAGGATTTCGAGACCCTGACTCAACGCGGCGTAGGTCTTGGGATCCATCGACCCTGCGTACTGAAAGACCAGAAGCATCTGGGCATCAACTCTGGGAAGATCGGCTGGGACTTGGACCACTTGTTGGCTTGGCGTGCTGGGGAACATTGGGGGCATCGGGGTATTGGGCGTGCCAAAGACGGACTCTGCTGTGAGCAATGCGCCAACGACCACCACGCCACCAAACAATACGGCAAGCCCGAGGAGCCCTGCAAAGACCACGCCTACGCCTGGTGAGTTCTTGTACGCTCCTGTCTTGCGACGGGTATTGGCGCGGTGACGCATCGACTGGGCACGCTTGCGAGCGTCGCGGACCTGATCCTTGGCGGATTTACGCTGATCGACAGGAACGATTCGAGGATCAAACGACGGGGCGTCATCGACGACAAAGCCCTTGTTTTTCTGGGCTGGCGGGGCATGTTGAACATGTGGCTTGCCAGCAACCGCGTACTTGCCAGACCACCAACCAACAAGATTGACCTTCGGACGAGCAACACGCCGGCCATCGTTGACTGGCTTTGATGGCACAGGCGAACCAACCCGCTGAGACGGGGCGGCGCCGTAGATCGGCATGGGTTCGGGGATGGGTTCTGGATCAATGTTGTCGCCGAGTTTGACACTCGGAAGATCGGCGGGTTTGACGGAAAACGGATCGCTTGCCAGCATCACCACGCGCAGGTCTGCGAGCATGGCCGCCGAGCTTGGGTAGCGGCGGTCATATTCAGCCATCGCCCGGCGGACAATCCAGCGAAGAGAATCAGGGCATCGTTTGGTGATCTGTGAGAGCCCGGAGTGGGCTGGGAATGAGTTTTCGACCATTGAATACAGCACCGCACCGGCGGCGTAGACATCGAACTTTGAACCATCAATCTGATGCACCTTCACGCCACGCAAGGCCTGTCTCACGAGTTCGGGGTCGCGGAAGTATTCGGTGCCGTGGGTCGTCAGGGTCATGGCTGAGCGCAATGGGGTGACGAGTCCAAAGTCAACCAGGTGTGCTTTGGCGTCGCCGTGCTTGCCGTCGATGATGATGTTGTCGGGTTTGACATCTTTGTGCCAGAGCCCTGAGCGGTGGTAGGTGTCGAGGATCGTGAGCAGATCGTCGGCGTAGCCGATGGTGTATTTGAGTTGGGTATCGTCGAGGCCTTCGCGCGGGGACAGCGAGTGCATGCGTTTGGTGACGGCTGAGAGCGACTCGCCTGGCACATAGCGCATGACATAGAAGAATCGCTCGGCGGTCAGTTCGTGTTCAAGCACCAATCCGAGTTTGCGGGCCGCATCCAAGGCCCGCGATTCGCGGACGATCTGAGGCATCGACGATCCATCATGGAGTGAAAACACTTTGATGACGACCTGATCGACATCAATGCTCCGCTTGGCAAAGACGGCTTGTTTGATTTCGTTGGGTTCGGCGATGTAGAGTTTTCCGCCTGATCCGCCGCCTTTGAGTGAGCCGACGATGGTGTAGCCGTCGAAGACCCCGACTCGTTTTTTGTTGGGTTTGTCGCTGGTCGGCGCGGCGGCCATGGCGTCGGGGACGCGTTGCTCGACGCCTTCGAGGGCTTTAGAGAGCCCGAGCAATCGTGCGGGGTTGCCGATGAAGAGGCGATAGAGGCAGCGGATCGCCGAGTGACATTCGAGCGAAAACGCTTTGGCCAAGTGTTTGGATCGTGACCATCTTCCCACCACAATCGCCAAGACGACCAATGGGGCAAAAATCAACGCCGCCAGTACCGCGCCGACGAAGCGGAGGGTATCGGTGACGGTCGCGCCAATGAAAGTGAAGATGTTTTTGAGGACCTTCAGCGTCAGCGAGAAGATCGTGCCAAACAAAAAGATCACCGCCGCCAGCACGAATGCTCCGGCAAGGACGGCAAGGATGACTCCAAAGATTGTTCCAACTGGTGACATTGGCGGTTGCCCCGTTCTCTCAGGCGTTCAAAGCAAGTTTTGCTCATCAACGGCCCGAAGCTCCATCTGCCGGTGATAGATGTCCCCGATGGCTTCGTCGAACGAAACATCGGTGGACTTGTCAACGGGCCCGGCTTGCCCGTCATCCTCAGTGTTGGGATTCAACAAGAGTCCATTTCGTGAGGCCTCATCAAGCTCCTCATTGGTGAATGAATAGATCGAAATGACTTCCTGAAGCCGGCTGCGCAACATATCACGGACCTTGCTGAGCCGTCTGGAAACCGTGGGCTCTGACACCCCCACCGCCTCGGCGACTTCCTTACCACTCTGCCCATCAAGCACACGCATCCGATAGATCGAGAAATCCATGAAATCGCACTCGGATTCGACTTTGCGGATCGCCGCTTCGACCTTTGCGCGGAAGACCGAGGCCTCGTATTCTTCGTCGACACCCATCGAGGCGTCGGCGACCATCCAGCGTTCGTCAAACTCGGCGTTGGCCTTGCCTGCGCCTCGTTTGAGGGCCATTCTTCGGTCGATTTCGTCGCCAAGAACATGCTTGGCGATGGCCAAGAGCCATGTTGAGAATCGGGCTCCGCGCGCGGGGTCGTATCGTTCGATGGATTTGGAGAGGGCGGCGAGTGTTTCTTGGGAGAGATCGCGCGCCGTTTCGACGCCGATGCGTCCTTTGCCCCAGCGGGTGAGCTGGATGCGGATGACCGGGCCGAAGGTTTCCCAGAGTTCAAACCACGCCGCTTCGTCGTTGTCACGGAGCCGGGCGATGAAGCTGGTTGTCATATTGGTAAGCATGAGACCCTTTCGATGCGATGCTGGGAATCCCTTATTGGGCGTTTTGACTGATGGGTTTCACCCGGTTTGTGTCTGTATAAGCATACCCGGACGGGCGGGTGCTTCGTTGCAGAATCTCAAATTGAACCATGATTGAGCGTCATCAGGGGCCATTTTGTAGATTTTTGTTCCCAACATGAAATCAAAGACACCCAAATCCCACAGAGTGTGCGTCGGGACATTCACCGGCAACCAAGGAAATAACCCGGTTCAAACATTGAACCGATCACCACACACGCCGGAATGGTCCGGCACATGAGTATTTAGGAGACTGCCATGGGATGCTGCTTTGGAAAAACTATCGTGCGAGGCGTCGTGATCACCGCCCTGGCCGGCGGCGTACTGGTCGCGGTCGCGGGCCCACAACGGGTCGGCTACATGTTCCACCAGGTTCAATCCAATGTCATCGGTGCCATTGATGAAAATATCCAAGACCCCATCATGCTGCGGGCCCAGATCAAAAATCTCGAAGCCCAGTATCCACAGAAGATCGCCGAGGTTCGGTCGGATTTGACCGAGGTTCAGACACAGATCAGCCAGCTTGATCGTGAGTTGCAGGTCGCCGTCAAGGTTGTTGCGTTGGCATCGTCTGATCTGGAAACCGTCTCAGACCAACTCACCCAGGCCCGCTACACCCAAGATGCCAATCCTGGCGCGATCGTCCGTGTGTCGTTCAATAATCGGGCCGTCGATCTTGACGATGCCTACGCCAAGCGGAACCAGATTCAGCAGACCCGCGACATGTACGCGGCTCGTGCTACGGATCTGAACACCGACCTTGGATACCTGAGCGACCAGGAGCAACAGCTCGCCGATCTGCTCGAACGGCTCGAATCAGAACGGTCTGAGTTCCAAGCCAAGTTGTTCCAACTCGATGCCCAGATCGACACGATCGCCCGCAATGAACGCTTGATCGACATGATGGAAGACCGTCAAGACACCATTGATGCCCATTCGACCTTCCAAGCCAACTCGCTGGACCAGCTCAACGGACGGCTCTCAAGTATCCGCACCGAACAGCGTGCCCGGCTCGAAGCGATCGCTGGACGCGATGCGGACAAGAACTATGTTGATGAGGCCGAGTTCCTGATCGACCAAGAGGGGCTCGTCCAAGAGTTTGAGAGCGACCACAATCTGACGGCTCCCAAGAACATCCGTGGCTTCAACATCGACCCAACAATCATCGA
>JALSHW010000051.1 GCA_026982035.1 Phycisphaerales bacterium
GGGCTTGGAGTTCGGAGAGGACGACTGTTTCGTCGGTGTTCTTTTTGACGGTGTCCTGGATGTGGCGGAAGACGGTTTTGGACATGTCGATGTTGTCATGGGTTTGGGTGAAGTGCCCGATGTCGAGGTTGGCACCGAGTTTGACGGTTCCTTGGTCGAGTTCTTGTTCGCCGAGGATGCAGCGGATGAGTGTGGATTTTCCTGAGCCGTTTGGGCCGACGATTCCCCAGCGTTGTCCGCGTTCGACTCGGACATCGAGGTTTTTGAAGAGGATTTTGTCGGAGCCGTCGTCGTTCTTGTATTTTTTGGACAGGGAACGGGCGGCCAAGACGATGTCGCCGGCCCGCTGGGCTTTGGGGAGCGAGAGGCGGAGATCGGAGAGTTCGAGGGGGCGTTCGATGGTTTGTGTTTTGGCGCGGTTGAGCCGGGACTCTCGGCCTTTGGCTTGCTTTGCGCGTTGTCCTGCTTTGAAATGGGCGATGAAGGCCTCTTCTTTTTTGAATCCTGCTTTTTGTTTTTCGTAGGCGCGAAGTTGGACCATGCGGCGTTCGATGCGTTGTTTTCGGAACGCGGCGTAGTTGCCGGGGTAGTCGATGAGTCGGGCTTGTTCGATTTCGACGATGCGGTGGACGACTTTGTCGAGCATGTAGCGGTCGTGGCTGATGAGGATGACGGCGCCTTTGAAGTCGTTGCGGAGGAATCCTTCGAGCCATTCTCGGCCTTGGATATCGAGGTGGTTTGTTGGTTCGTCGAGGAGGAGGACGGAGGGGTCTTGGAGGAGGAGTTTGCCCAGGGCGACTCTTGCTTTTTGTCCGCCTGAGAGATCGGGGACTTTGATGGCGAACTGGGCGTCGGTGAAGCCCAGGCCATGGAGGATTTGGTCGATTTTGTGGTCGTTGACGAGCCCGCCGCTGGCGTCGATCTGGTGCTCGATGCGGGCTTGTTCTTTGAGGAGTTGGTCGAGTTGGTCGGGGTCAGCATCAGCCATGGCGTTGTAGATGTCATGAAGTTTGGTGTTGAGTTCTTTGATGTGGTCAAATGCGCTGGCGACGGATTCTCGGAGGGTGTGGTCTGGGTTGAGATTTGGGTTTTGGTGGAGGTATCCGATGGTGGCTTTGCTGGCCGAGACTGAGCCGTCGGTGGGTTGGAGGACGCCTGCGATGATTTTGATGAGTGTGGATTTGCCGCAGCCGTTTCGTCCGACGATGCCGATGCGTTCGGCGGGTTCGAGGGTCAATGAGACACCGTCGAGGATGACATCATCACCGAACTGGAGGGTTATGTTGGTGGCACTCAGGATGGGCATGGACAGAGAGTGTACGCACTAGCTGAGCCCGAAAAATCGGCGGTGGTGGGCGATAATCTCTTTGGCGATTTGCTCATCTGGCAATTCGTCCCAGACATTTTCGTCGAAGCAGCCGCCGAGGATCAGGGCGGTGTCGCGGGGGAAGATGAACTTGAATCCATCGTGGATGGCGTAGCCGAGGTCTTGGGCTTTGAGATGGACGAGGATGCCCCGGGCGGGGTACATGGCGGTGTCGTTGAAGAGGGTCAATGAACCCAGGGCCAGGCAGTTGATAAGGGTGGGTTCATCGAGGGCTTCGAGTTGGTCGAGGTGGGTGAACTCTTGGTTGATGATCTGGACGCCGAGTTGGTTGAGGTCGTCGAGGATGGCGTCGAGGTAGCGGGGGGTGTGAATGAAGAGGGAATCGAAGGATCGGCCTGTGCGGGGTGGGCCTGGGAAGGGGAGGCGGTCGATGGGGGTTGGGGTGGGGATGGTGCCGTTGTCGAAGTAGTGGTCGTTGGATTGGGCGTAGGCGGGTTCGTAGACGGTGATGGGTTCGATGCCATAGCGGTTTGGATCGAGGTTTTGGAGGGCGTTGTGGGAGAGGTTGAGGAGGTGGTTGAGTTTTTCGGTGCCGATTTGGGGGTGGTCGATGTCGATGCCGACGGGGAGCCAGAGGGCTCCGGCGATGGCGCTGACGGTGTCGTGTCCGGAGTCTTTGGCGTAGATGGTGACCTGGCAGCCACGCTTGGCGAGTTCTCGTGCGGTGGTGAGGCCGATGACCCCGGCTCCGAGGATGGCGACTGGTTTTTTGTCTGTGACCAGATCGGCTGCTGCGATGGCGGTGCCGAGGGAGAGGGTGATGCCGCTGCCGCCGTGGCCGTAGTTGTGGATGATGGTCTTATTACCGAGTTGTTGTGATTCGAGGCGGAGCCCGCCGCGACGGCATGGGCGAAGGCCTGAGACGACTTGGATGATTTGGTCGTCGTCGAGATTTGGGGCAGAAAAGAGTGTTGACAGCGGCATATTGCACCTCTTGGTCAAGTATAGCGTGGAGGATTGGGTGGACATACAATCGGGCATGAGTCTCTCTCCACACGATGCTGCCAAGAACGCGGTTGAGCCGAACATGGCTGAACCTGTGACACTGAAAACGCTCAAGCAAATGACACGGCGGGGGGAGGCGTTTGCGTGCTTGGCGTGTTATGACGCGACGACGGCGCGGTGGCTTGAGCGGGCGGGGGTGCCTGTGCTGCTGGCGGGGGATTCGGCGGCTCAGGTGGTTTTGGGATTTGAGCGGACGATTGATATGCCTTTGGACTTTGCGATCCAGATCACCGCAGCGGTCAAGCGGGGGGCGCCTCGGACGCTGGTGATGGCGGATATGCCCTTTATGAGCTATCACCGTTCGATTGATGAGGCGATGGGGAACGCGGCTCGGTTTATGACTGAGGGGATGGCCGATGTTGTGAAACTCGAAGCCGATGAGACGCAAGCGGGGATTGTGGATCGGCTGACACGGGCTGGGGTTCCGATTTGTGCCCATGTGGGGTGTCGGCCTCAGACGAGTTCGGTGACGGGGGGTCCTGTGGCGGCGGGGCGGACGGGTGATTCGTTGGAACAGGTGGTCAAGGACGCGGCGGCGTTGCAGGATGCGGGGGCGGTGTTGCTGTTGATCGAGGCGGTGCCTGATGAGGTGACGGCTCGGGTGATGGAGATCGCCAAGGTGCCTGTGATTGGGATCGGGGCTGGGACGGGCTGTGATGGGCAGATTTTGGTGGTGAATGATTTGATTGGGTTGACGGATCAGCCGCCGAGGTTTGCTGAGCCGGTGGCGCAGGTGGGGGAGGCGTTGATCCAAGCGGGCCGACAATGGGTCAAGAATGTCTCGGATCGAAGGATTGGCGGAAAGCGGTACACGATGCGGGCGGGGGAATCTGAGAAGCTTGGTGCCGGAGGGCAGGTAGATCGGGTAGACTGCAATCGGCTCTCGAATCCGGGATGAGTGGCATTGTTGAGTGCCATTGAGAACACCACTTTTGGAGTTGAATGATGCGAAAGTTTGTGACCATTGCTCCGGCGATTGTGGTGCTGCTTGTGACGGCGGCGATGATGTTTGTTGCTCCGGCGATGATGGATCGGTATGCGATTGCCCAGCAAGGGGCGCGGATTACGCTGGCTCGCAATGTGTTGGCTGAGGATGACATTCTGCGGCGGATTGATCGGTCGATCGCGGCGATTGCCGATTCGATTGAACCGACGGTGGTGCATATTGAGACGAAACCTGAAAATGGGATGGTTGGTTCGTATTCGACCGGTGCCGGGTGGATTTACGATACCAATGGGTACTTGATTACCAATGCTCATGTGGTCAAATCGTCGAAGATTGTTTCGGTGGAGTTCTACAACGGGCGGGTGGCCGAGGGGGTGGTTGTGGGATCGGATATTTATACGGATATTGCGGTTGTTCAGGTTGATTCATCGTTGACGACCTTTCCGGCGATGCGGTCGGCCCAGCGGTTGCCTCGGGTGGGGGAACGGGTGTTTGCCTTTGGATCGCCGTTTGGGTTTAAGTTTTCGATGTCCGAGGGGATTGTTTCGGGGCTTGGTCGGCAGGCCCAGGGGGCGCGGATTCTGGGTGGATATACCAACTACATCCAGACCGATGCGGCGGTGAATCCTGGGAACTCTGGTGGGCCTTTGGCGAATTCTGATGGGCATGTGATCGGGATGAATGTGGCGATTGCCACGGCGGCGAGTACGGTGGGATCGAATCCTGAAGATTCTGGGGGCGATTCGGCGGGGATTTCTTTTGCGATTCCGCTGGGGACGATTGAGCCGATCGTGTCGCAGATTATTGAACATGGTTCGGTGTCGCGGGGATATATGGGGATCAGTTATAACCCTCGGCGGTCTGGTCGGATTGGTGTGGAGACGGCCGACGGGGAGACGATGTATGGGATTCAGATTACGGGTGTCGAAGAAGACGGGCCTTCGGATCGTGCGGGAATATTGCCTGATGATGTTGTTCTCAAGGTGCAGGGGTCGCCTGTGACCAATGCTGAGGCGTTGTCGTCGTTGATCAGTTCGCAACGGGCCGGTGAGCTGGTCTCGCTTTTGGTGTACCGGGATGGGGAGTTTTTGGATCTGACGGTGACGCTTGGAAAGATGAGGGATGAAGTGTTGGCCCAACGGTTGTCCCAACCGATCCAGTTGCAGATTGGGGCGGTGATTGGTGGGCGCGATGATGGGCGGGTGTATGTGCTTCAGACCTGGCAGGGTTTGCCTGCGTCGATGGCGGGGCTGGAGGATGGGGATCAAATCGAGCGGATCAATGGGGTGCGTTTTGCGGATCGAGATCAGTTCTTTGTGATGCTTGCTGATCAGGGGTTGTTGACTGGGGAGACGGTGGAGTTGACGGTGCGGGATGCTGCGGGGCAGAGCCGGCAAGTGCGGCTTCGGGTTCGGTGATGAGCAAAAGCATGGATGGGAATATGGATGGTCAACGGGTGTATGTGATGGGGCTTGGGCGGTTTGGTGGTGGGGTTGGGGTGACTCGGTATCTTGTTGGTCTGGGTGCCGATGTGGTGGTGGGGGATGTGGGGGATGCTTTGGAACTTGGGGATTCTGTTGGGCGATTGCAGGATTTGATTGATGCCAAGAAAGTGCGGTTGGCGTTGGGGGAGCATGATGTGGCGGATCTGGATGGGGTGGGGATGCTTGTGGTGAATCCGGCGGTGCCCAGGCCTTGGGAGAACTCGTTTATTGATGAGGCACGGTCGATGGGGATTGTGGTGACGACGGAGATTGAGATCGCGTATCGGCTGCTGGATCCAAAGAAGGTGATCGCGGTGACGGGATCGGCGGGGAAGAGCACAACTTGCGGGATGATTCATCATGTTCTCAAAGAGCTTGGGCATGATGTGG
>JALSHW010000052.1 GCA_026982035.1 Phycisphaerales bacterium
TCCTCAGCCAGCGAACCCGACACATGCAGCACAACCGCCCGCTTGGCGTGGACTTTATTGGATGCACGAATCTCACGGATCAGCGTAATCAGCGTCCGAATCCGGTCATACGCCTCCTCGGCCACCTCATCACGCAACGACAACTCCGGCGACGGCCAACCCGATTGACACAAGGTTTCGCTCGTTCGTGTTTCATCGAAGGAGAACCCGCTGATTTCTCGCATTGGGATTGTTGAGAGGCGTTCGTGGATCGACTCGGTAATAAACGGCGTCACCGGATGCATCAATCGCAGAATCGAATCCAGAACGAGTCGAAGCACCGCCGCCTGGTTTGCGTCATCCGCAACCGTCGGCTTGATCGACTCAAGATACCAATCACAAAAATCCCGCCAAAGCAAATCGTAAATCGCGTCGGCGTAATCTTTGAACATGTAGTTTCGCAACGCGGCGTTGATCGCGCCCGTTGCATGAACCACCCGCGAGAGCATCCAGCGGTCGACGAGTGAGAGTTCTTGGGGATCAATCGGCAGACCCGTTTGGACAGGGTTTTTCTCTAACATCATCATGGCGAATTTTGAGGCGTTCCAGAGTTTGTTGCACAGGTTGCGGCCAATATCAAACTTGGGCGAAGTGTTCTTGCCGGTGGCTTTGTCCATCTCCACAGGCATGCGGACATCTTGGGTTTGGGTGGTCATCTGGCAGAGGGTGAAGCGCATGGCGTCGGCGCCGTGGGAGTGGATGATGTCGAGGGGGTCTACGCCATTGCCCAGCGACTTGGACATCTTGCGTCCGTCGCCGTCTTGGATCATGGCGTGGATGAAGACATTTTTGAACGGGGCTGGACCTGGCATACCAGTTGCCGTGGCACAGGCGTCCCGCCTGTGTTCTTTGGTATTTGGAGTTGAAGAGGAAGACACAGGCGGGACGCCTGTGCCACGGGTTTCTGTGGTTTCTAAGAAATACCGATTAAACATCGTCATCCGCGACACCCAGAGCGTGATGATCTCGCGCGCGGTGGTCAACACGGACGACGGATTGAAGGCACTGAGCATGGATTCAAAATCTTCGATCCCGGTGGCATCTTTGGCAGCCGCAGCGTCCGGCCAGCCCATCGTCGAAAGCGGCCAAAGCGCGGAGGAGAACCAGGTGTCAAGAACATCGGGGTCTTGAGTAAAGCCGTACTCCTCTAAGAACTCAATGATTTCACTGTCGTTCTGATTCCTAACGCAAACAGCGATCTCTTGCCCAGTTAATGGTTCTCCATCGTCGCTCAGTGGTGGATTTGGATCGGTTGGGTCAATCGTAAGTTGGAAATTTAGTTTGCCTTCTCGCCACCACTTAGCCATGGTGGATTCAAAACGATCAAGTTTTTCGACAGATCCACCAACGGAACCATTCCAAATCGGAATCCGATGCCCCCACCAGAGTTGGCGGCTGATGCACCAGTCCCGAAGATTGTCGTGCCAGGTTTCATAGGTCTTGGCGTAGCGGGCCGGGAAGAAGGACATCGTGCCATCGGTCGCTCGAGAACCCGTGGCACAGGCGTCCCGCCTGTGTTCTTGTGTCTGTTGCTCTTCCCACTGAAAATCCCTTAAAGTAAAGCGGTATTCACTCGGATCAGAACACAGCCCGGCCCGAACCGAATTCTCAAAGACATAAGTTGCTTTCTCATCAAACTCATCAGCGTCACGAACGATTCTGTCGTATGACTCATCTTGCCACAAGGGGCCATCTGTCTTTCGGAGTTTGTTCAATTCATGTGCGGTGAAACTTTTGATCGAATGTAAAATGTCAGACAACTTGTGCCATTGACCAGGTGATGATTCGAGTGGTCGAAGGATCATGTGAACATGATCGGGCATTACGGTTGCGATGAAAGTGTGGTGCCTATCTGCATGGAAATGGAAGCAAGCATCGAGGATCAATTGGCGTTCTTCTGGAGTGAACTCGCCTTGGTTTGATCGGAAGGTGATGAAGTACGATTTGCCGTCTTGTTGCCAGTGGGGGAGATTTCGCTTTGATTTGTTGACAGCAGGGGTGTTGGTGTTTGAAGTCATCACAGGCGGGACGCCTGTGCCACGGGTTTTTGGTTTTGATTCAGGCCACAGGTTGATTGATGCTTCGGTGCGTTGCTCGGGCTTGAGGGCCCGCTGGGCGTTGCCTCGCAACTTGTCGTCCGTCACTTTGCAGTACCATTGATCGCTCAAATATGGCTCGATGGCCGCGTGGCTCCGGTACGAATGACCGACCGCGTGGGTGTACGGTTTCTTCTCAGCGAGCAATCCCGCATCATCAAACGCCTTCTCGATCGCCACCCGTGCATCTTCGCGTGATAGGCCAACAAACTGGGTTGCATCGCCAACATCTTCCCATCCGTGCTGATCGGAGATGCTCGCATCGGGTGCCATGATATTGATGACATCGAGATCATGCCGAAGCCCGATGGCCCAGTCGTTCTGATCATGAGCCGGCGTCACCTTCAAAAACCCAGAAGCGTACTGGGCCTTGGCATCGGAACTCTCCGGGTCGGCCATCACCACATAGTCGTCACCAATAATCGGAATCACCCGCCCAACAAACGGCAACTTGACCTTCATGCCAATAAACTTAGCGTGTTTGGGATCCTTGGGATTCACGGCCACACCCGTATCCCCAAGATAAGTCTCAGGCCGAGTCGTCGCCACCGTCACAAACTCGCCAGTTTCGTTTCCAGCATCGTCAACCACTGGATATTTCATGTACCAAAAATGCCCCTTGACATCTTCCATCTCAACTTCATCATCAGCCAACGCGGTCTGCGTGACGGGGTCCCAGTTGACCAGCCGCTTGCCACGATAGATCAACCCATCTTTGAACAACCGAAAGAACGCCTCGCGCACGGCCCGCGCGCAAATATCATCCATCGTAAACCGCTGCCGCTCCCAATCACACGAACACCCCATCGCCATGAGTTGTTCAGTGATGCGGGTTTCATATTCGTCTTTGAAGTCGTAGACAAGTTTGAGGAAATCCTCACGGCCATTTTCGCCAGCGAGTTCCTTCTTCTTGTACTCGGCAATCCCCGGCTTGCCTTCTTCTTTGAGTTTTTTGTCCACCATCGTCTGCGTCGCAATCCCGGCGTGATCCGTCCCAGGCATCCAAAGCGTCTCAAAGCCCTTCATGCGGTGGGCCCGAATCAGGATGTCCTGGATCGAGTTGTTGAGCGCGTGCCCAAGGTGCAACGCGGCCGTCACATTGGGCGGCGGAATCAAGATCGCGTAGGGCTTGGCCTCACCATCAAGCACCCGGCTTGGATCGGCGTGGAAGGCGTTGGAATCCATCCATTTGGTCCACATGACGGGTTCTGTCGCCGCCGGGTCGTAGGCCTTGGACATCGGTTCGAGGGTTGTGGTGGTGGGGGGAGTGGGGGGCGTCGTCATTTGAATGGGCTTTCGGGCAAGTTCATGGGAATTGTCTGTGCCCACAGTGTATACGGCGACGATAATAAGTGTGATGACCCCCCCAAACTACAACACCAAATACCACAGCGATTCAACCGGCTCAATCGAGCCCTCAACGATCGGGCTGATCGTCGCGGCACTGGTGTCGGTCGGATTGATCTTCTTGGCCTGTCGATCCCTGCTGGGCGGCCCAGCAGAGCAAGTGCCCGCCCAGATCATCACCGAAACAGAATCCAAATCCGCCCCGATCCAGACCATCGAGCAGGTGCTCGAAAGTGTGCAGGTGTATGTGTCGTCTCAGGACTATTTACCAGCCGTGGCGATCCTCAAGGGTGCCATCGCCAAATACCCAGCCGACGCCGACCTTCGCTTTGCGTTGGTTGATCTCTACATGCTCACCCAAGATTTCTCCCTTGCTTACGAACAGATCGTCGCCGCCATCGAGCATGATCAGGGGGGTGTCAACCCACAAGCCCAGTTCACCGCAGGCACCCTGGCCAACACCATAGGCCAACCCGAAATGGCCTTGGTTCACTACCAAGCCGCGACCACAGCCGATCCAACCAACGCCGATTACCCACTCTACCTCGCCAATATTCAGTTCAAACTCAACCAACTCGATCAAGCCAAGGCTTCCCTCGCCATCGCCGCTCGACTGGCCCCAGATCGCGCCATGGTCTGGGCAACCTGGGCCAAACTCGCACTCCGCCAAAACAAACGAACCATCGCCCGGCAACACATCGAAAAAGCCCGCACACTCGAGCCCCATGTCCCGGCCTGGACCATCCTCCTTGCCAACATCGAGAAACGATCAGGCAACCCAGAGCGAGCCATCGAACTCCTCTCGGCTCTTCCTCAAGACGCCCTCAACGATCCCGAATCCATGCGTCTGCTCACCGAAAGCTATGGCATGATCGGCCAGCCCGAAGAAGCCGCCTCTCGTATGGTCGATTACGCAACCCTGCACAACGACAACGCCCAAGCGGCGTTTGATGCCGCGATCTGGCTTGAGCGGGCCAAGCAGCGTGATGATGCCGTGTTGTGGGGAAGGCGGGCGCGTGATCTTGGTCATGAGCGTGCCCAGCAGTGGCTCGATTCGCTGCCCGATTGATCGGACGGCGCAGAATGCAGGTCTTTACCTTGGGGGGTCTTTACTTTGGGGGGTCTTTACTTTGGGGGGTCGATCCGTTTGCCGGCCTCGACCCAAGGGTCGATGCTCATGTCCGTCGGGGTGGCTGGTTTGCGAGATTTTTTACGCCGTTTGGCTCGCAGGGTGATCAGAACCGCCAAGAGCGTCACCACCAACACCCCCAGTAGAGAGACCATCATCAGCAGCGACATCCCCTCCCGCATCGTCTGGTCTCGGAGAGCATCGCGGGTTGGGTCGACTTGGGCAAGTTGGACAAGCAGCAGGTTCACACACCATACTACGGACAAACCACCCCCCCGGATGCTACAGTTGCCCCCCAAAGTAAAGATCAGTTCCATAGAAAGGGCTCAGCCATGCATCTGGAAGCACATCAGAATGTGATCAACGACTTAGAGGCGCGGATTGTAACGATCCGTGACTCTCTTTGACTATGAAAACAAACGCAAAAAACTAGCCGAACTCGAAGAACGCATGGGGGCGATGGACTTCTGGGACAACCAGACCAAAGCCAACC
>JALSHW010000053.1 GCA_026982035.1 Phycisphaerales bacterium
GGCTCGGGGGGAGCTTGCTGAGGCGGCGGCGAGGAGGAAAGCCGTGGAGTTGTTGCGGGATCGGCAGCGCGAGGCGTTTGAATCTGAGCAAAGGCGGAGAGAGTCGGTCGAGTTGGACGATATTGCAGTGATGCGTCATGGGCGGCGTAGTGGAGCGTTGATATGAAAATGCTGATCAAAGCGTTGATGGTTGTGGCGGTTCTGAATCTGTTGGCTGTGCTTGGTGGTGTGGGGTGGATCTTTGTGTCTGGGCGGGTCGATAAGCAGCGGGCGATGGATGTGGTTGAGATGTTTGGGGAAACGACCAGCGGGCGGGATATTCGGCTCAAGAGTGAAGAGGCCGAAGCGGCGGCGGCGATTGCAGATCAGGAGGTTGCGCTGCCGGAACTGGCGATGAACTCGGATGAACTCAACGATATTCGATTGCAACTGACGCAGATTGATCGGGCGCGGCTTGAACGGATGCAACGGGAGATTACGGATCTTCAGAACACGCTCAAGCGTGAGCGGGCGTTGCTTGCCAGTGAACGGGTGGATTTTGAATCGGAGCGTGATGAGTTTCTTGCGATGCGTGATCGGCTCCAAACGATTGAAGGATCGGACCAGTTTACCAAGTCGCTCAATGTACTCAAGGAGTCCAAGGCCAAGGATTCGATGGCGATGCTCAGTGTGTTGATTGAGCAGGGAAAGCGTGAGCAGGTGGTGACTTATCTGAGTGCGTTGAATACTGGAGTGCGGACTGAGGTGATTGCGGAGTTTATTAAGGCCGACGAGGCGGAGTTGGCAGCCGGTTTGCTGGAGTCTATTCGGATGCGTGGGCTGGAAACCACGCTGACGGATGCCAGCACCGATGACGACCTTACAAACACTCTCAACCCGTAGTACCGATAGCGCAAGTGTTGGACTTCAACGCGCACAAAGAAGTGGTTTTGGCGCAGGTGATGCGCCGGGGTTTGCTGGGGTGCTTGATGCTTTTTCGAGGGTTGATGGTGGGCGGACTGATGAACCAGAGATTGCCGAGGAGGATTTGGAAACGAGTGGGGCGGATGAATCGGAAGAATCGGATGAATCTTCGGCTGTTGATGGGCAAGGGGCGGGGAATGCTGTTGGGGACGAAGGGGTTGATGGGGAGGGCGTTGTGGTTGATCGTTCACAACGGATTGGCACGGCGGCGGGTTTGGCCCAGTTGTTGAATAATGCGGCGGCTGTTGATCTGGCGGGCTTGGCGAGCCAGCAGTTGGCCGGGCAAACACAGGGGAAACCGGCGGCCAGTGATGTGGTCGAGCAGCCAAAGCCGGAGGTCAAAGCCAACACTGCCAATCCACAACCAGCAGAAACCAATGTGCCGTCGGGCTTTGAGCGATTTATTGGGAGGGGACAAACTGGGACTCTTCAGAATGCTTTGCAAGGGACTGAATCAATGGGGAAAGGCGAGGGGAAAGGCGAGGGTGGGGCACCAACGGTACAGAACACACCACAGGATCAGGCGGCCCTTCGGCAGGCCAATGCGCAATCGACGGTTGATGCTCAACAGACTGCTCAACAGACTGCTCAACAGATTGCTCAACAGGTCGCTCAACAGAATAGTCAGCAGGTCGCCCAGCCGGCCAAGGTGCAGATGGCTCAGGTTGTTCAAGCGCAGGTTGCGGATTTCAATCCCAACTCGCGGCGGCTCGATGGGGTTCGGGGGATCAATGAGATTGCAGGGGCTGGAAATAAAGGGCAGGCGGTGACGGGGAGTGAGTCTGCGGGCAAGGCCGGGGCTGATCAGGGTGGGCTTGATCTGGGGAATCGGCCTCAGAATGCGGGGCGGTTGATGGAGAGTACGCCAACTGATGACCGAGCGATGCAACGGCAGCAGATCATGGCACAGGTGCAACGCGGGCTTGCGTCGATTATGAATACCAAGGGTGGGACGATGAAGCTTCGGCTGAGCCCGGAGAATCTTGGTGAGGTCAATATTAAAATGACAACCAAGGACGGTCATGTGCGTGTGTCGATTGAGGCCAAGAACGATGAGACTCGGAGCATGCTCAAAGAGGGGCTCGATGGGCTGCGTCAATCGATGGAATCGCGGGGTGTGCGGGTTGATGACTTGCGTGTTGATGGGCGTGTTGATGGGCGTGTTGACGCGGGGTTTGAGCGTTTTTTGGGTGATTCTGGGCAGGATGGTTCCAGAAGTTCTCGGGATCAGCACGAGGGGCGGGGTGGTGATGGGAATGGTGGGGATGAAGATATTGGGATTGAAGATGGTGTAGGAACAAAGGACACGCCTGGAGGCATTTGGACTGATTTTGGTCTTGATGCGATTGCGTAGTTTGAAAGTAGATCGAAAGGGCAAAGCCATGAGTGCGATCGGTGATTTCTCAACGACCAACCCGTTGTCTTCTTCGGACGATGCGTTTAACACGCTGTCGAGCCAGGAGTTTTTGCGGATTATGTTTACGCAGTTGCAGAATCAGGATCCGTTGGAGCCGCAGGATTCTCAGGCGATGCTTGATCAGTTGTCGGCGTTGCGTTCGATTGAATCGGATACGAAGATGGTTGCGTCGTTGGAGAACTTGGTTTCGCAGAACGAGTTTGCGGCCGCGTCTCAGTTGATTGGGTCGCTGGTTTCTGGGATTACGCTTGACAATCAGCGGATGGCGGATTTGGTGGTTTCGGTGTCGCAGACATCGCAGGGGCCTGTGCTGAATTTGTTTGGTGGCGGGAGGATGTTCTTTAGCCAGGTTGATGAGATTGCCGGTCCGATTGATGATTTGGTGGATCCTGATCCAGATGATGATGTCACTCCGCCGGATGACGATACCGGTGGGGGTATTGTGCTTAAGAAGCCGGTGGTTGGTGATGTTAATTTGCTTGATTTGATTGATGACCAGGTGGATACACCGAGTGATCGTCCAACGCGGCCTGTGGTTTTACCTGGGGGATAAGGGCTCAATTGTGACGATTTCTGGCAATCAACTTCTCTCGGCACTGGGTTCTGGGATTGTTCCCAACGGCGCGGTCGGTGAGCAAACCAGGCATGATCAGGGGTTGAGTTTCGATGAAGTTTTGAGCAAGGTTCAACGGGGAGAACCCAGCGAGATCGGGATTCAGATTGGGAAAGAGGTTCCGATTGAGAGCATGACATTGGAGATGCAACAGCGGGCCGGGTGGGCTGCTGATCTTGCGGCGATCAATGGGATTCAGCGGGCGGTGGTGGATTTGGGCGAGTCGATTGTGCGCTTGGATGTGTCGAATCGGATGATTGAGGCGCAGATCGAGCCGAGCGGCGAGTCGGTGGTGGATCGGATTGATGGGTATGTTTCGGTGCGACCGGCGCGTGATGCTTCTGGATCAGATGAGGAATCTGGGGGGGTGGGTGGTGAGGTGGTTGGGGATTCAGATACTGGATTGCTGGGCTTGGCCGCTTCGATTCTTCCGGCACGCATTGTGCGAAATACATCGTTGGTCGATGTGCTCGCTGCGCATGATCGTTGATATAGAAAAACACACCGGCGATTGGGTCGGTGAGCATGAGGTTCTTTTCATGGCACCAACCAGTTCTCTGTTCATCGGGCTCTCAGGGCTCAACGCCAATTCTCGTAAACTCGATATCATCGGCAACAACATTGCCAATGTGAACACCACCGCATTCAAAAGCTCGCGGGCTATGTTTGAAACACTGTTTCAGACCAACCTCGGGTTCGGTACGGCTCCGACATCGACCAGCGGCGGGATCAACCCAAGGCAGATCGGCAACGGTGTGGGGATCGGTGCCATTCAACGGAACTTCAACAACGGCACGATCAACGCGACCGGCGATCTGCGTGATCTGGCGATTGATGGTTCCGGGTTTTTTATGGTCGAGAGCAATGGGGCGACCTTCTACACCAGGGCGGGGACTTTTCGACAAGATACTGAGGACAACCTGACGACGGCGACGGGGGAGCGGTTGCTTGGGTATGCGGTGGATGATAATTTTAATTTGATTACTGGGGCGTTGGTGCCTTTGAATATTCCGGTGGGTCGTCAAACGATTGCCGAGGCGACGAGCAATGTGTCGTTGGTGGGGAATCTCGATAAGAGCGGGGAGATACCAACTACGGGGGCGATTATTGATTTGATGGGTTCGACATTGTCTGGGCCAACGATTCTTGGTGGTGGATTTATTTCTTCGACTTCGTTGTTGGTCAATATCGACGATCCTGATAACCCTGGGACAGCGATGTTCAGTGTTGGGCAGAGAATCCGTTTGACCAGTGATGCGTCCAAGGGTGGTGGAGGACTTCCTGAGGCGGATTTGGAGATCAGTGCAACGACTTCGGTTCAGGATTTGATGAACTTCCTTGATTTGGCGTTGGGGATTCAGGATACGGGATCGAATAATCCTGATGGTTCGACGCCTGGGGTGACGGTTGATCCTGCGACGGGGGTGATTCGGATCGTGGGCAATGTGGGGACGGAGAACAACCTTCAGATTTCAACGGGCGATCTTCGATTGATTGATACCGATGGCACGACATCGCTTGGAGCGGCGTTTGAAACGAATCAGGTCGCTTCGGCTGACGGGGAGAGTGTACGGACTACCGTGTCGGTGTTTGATTCATTGGGGAGTTCGGTGCTGGTTGATGTGGTGATGGTGTTGGATTCGACGCCGAATACTGGTCCGGTGTGGCGGTACTTTGTGGAATCTGGTGCTGATACTGATCTGGATCTTGCGGTGGTGACGGGGACGCTGCAGTTTGACACTGAGGGGCAGATTGATCCGTTGACGAATTCTGTAGAGGTGACGATTGATCGTGAGAATACGGGTGCTGATACGCCTTTGTCATTTGATTTGAATTTCTTGTCGGACACTGGGCAGACGACATCGTTGGCGACGGGATCAACCTTGATTGGCTTGACGACTGATGGGCTTCCGCCGGGGACGCTGGAGAATTTTGCGACGGGCAATGACGGGGTTATTGTCGGACGGTTTTCCAATGGTGCAATCCGGACAATGGGGCAGGTTGTGCTTGCCAAGTTCTCGAATCCTGCGGGGTTGATTGATCAAGGCGGGAATCTTTTTGCGACGGGGCCGAACTCTGGGCCTGCTGCGGTT
>JALSHW010000054.1 GCA_026982035.1 Phycisphaerales bacterium
ATCTTCCCGGCTTCGACTTTCGAAATATCAAGGATGTCGTTGATGATTGAGAGTAGGAAATGGCCATTGCGTTGAATGGTTTGGACATATTCCTCGCGTTCTTGGGTAGAAATTGTTTCGGTAGAAAGCAGTTCGGTGTAGCCGAGAATTGCAGTCATGGGTGTGCGGATTTCATGACTCATATTGGCGAGGAAATCTGTCTTGGAACGATCCGCCGAGCGTGCTTCTTCCACAGCGATCTGAAGTTCTTGGGTCCGTATTTCGACCTTGTCTTGGAGTGAATTGTTGAGCTCTCGGAGTTGACGGCCTCTGCTTTGAATGGCTTCTCGCATTTTCTCAAAGGAACGACCAAGATCACCGATTTCGTCGATACCCAAATCTGGAGTTTGATGGGAGTAGTCGCCTTTGGAAAGGGTTTCTGATGCACGAACCAAAAGTGTGAGCCGGAGAAGTTCTTTGCGGAGGATGTAGGAACCGATCAGCATGGTCGCCAGACAAATAATGACACCAATGGCTACGGTCGAAGCGATTTGATTTTGTCGCGCTTGGTCGATACTTGCCGTTGATCGGTCGAGAACAATTCGTCCAACAGAATTTTGTTGTTTCAATTTGGTCGAAAAACTTGAGAGTTCATCTTCACTCTGAATCACATCTGCATCAGGTTCGTCTTGGAATCCAAATCCCATGTCAAAATCGATCCCAAGGTCCATGTCCATGGGTTCAATATTTTGCTCGTAAGTATGAGTCCTCTGCTCCAAAGCGGATTGTGTTGAATGAGAACGGGTTCGCAAATTGATCGCGTTGGCAATCAAGGCCCCCGCCGAATCGTACACCCTACATGAAATCAAATCATCATCTCCCTCCAACACCGAATCAAGCACACGCTGAACCTCAGAAAAATCACCGACATTCATTGGGAGTTGAATCGCCAAAGCGATACTTTCGATCTGAGCTTGGGCGGATTTATCGTTTTCTTTGGTAGCAAATCGAGTCATCTGCATGATGCTCAAGGCGGCCATAAATCCGACGCAAATCGTGACAATCAACATCGCTCCAAGCAACGCTTTATTGCGAAGAGTCAATGCCCTATATGTATTGGAAAAAATCCGCTTAGTCATACAGGTCATCCGCTTCTCTGATAAGGTCATTGGGGAATGTGATGCCAATACGCTTGGCGACGACTTGGTTGAGAGTAATGTGCGGGAAAGCAGGGCCTGACAAAAGATCAGCGGCTGAAATTCCGTTGAGCAACGACTCGGATACTATCTGGCCAGCTGATACGCCTTGTTCGCTCGGGTCAATTCCAACACCAATCAATGCGCCAGCTTTGACAACCTGGGAGGAAAAGGCAAAGACTCGTAGTTTGTGTTTGAGAGAAGCAATAAGCAACGCTTTGACAGTGCCCGGGGAGTAGACCTTTGGGTCTGAAATCATCCATGCAAAATCCACGCGCTGACCAACCAACGCATTGACGGCCTTGGCATCAGTGCCAAAGGTGTCCATATCGAACTCTTTGAGTACCCATCCGGCAGGAAGTTGACTTCGAGCGTTGCTGAGAAGCTCGTTGGATCGCTGAGAACTCGACCGATACAGCACGCCAATGGTTTTGACATTACCCATGACTCGCTTCATCAAATCGAACTGATCCGCAGGCGAAACATCGGCAGAAATCCCAGCAGTGTTCGGTCTGCTCTCAAGCCCAAGCGATCGAGGATTAGAAACCATGGCATACACCATTGGCACCGATGGATTGAGCTTTCGACCAATCCCCACCGAGGCCTTGGCTCCAATGGCGAGGCAAACATCACTTGGCGCCAATGCATCAAGATCAGATTGAACGATCTCAGAGAGTGCTTTGGTGACGATTGTGACGCCTTTGATCTTTGAAATTGTTTTTTTGGCATTGACAGCACACTCTTGGTACTGGGCAGAGTTTGAACTCAGCACAATCAAAACTCTAGATTCGGCCCAAGCATTCAAACTGCAAGCGCAAAGAACAATGAGCATCACCAATCGTGTGATGGTCCAGTGTCTCAGGATTCCTCTGCATGATGTCTGCACGAATACTCTCTGTTCCTTTGAGCGGTTGAATCAAAACTTGATCTGAACTCTTGCGAAAATTGATCGGCCTGGGGTTTCAAAAGAATTGAGAAACAAGGTGCCAACAGGGTTTACCACGATGTCGGTTTCATCGAGCAGGTCAGAGACTCCGATCATAATTTCCCCTCGACCATCAAAGACATCCATGGCCCAGGTCAGATCAAGACGATGACGCTCTGGCCAACCTCCATCATCAAGACCATCAGGTTGTCCTTCTCCGGTATAACGATAGTTCATTGACAAAGTATGATCTTCATTGAGAACAAGGCGAGCACGAACACCTGTATCGTTCTCCGTTGGTCGATATGCACGAATGTGAACATCAGGATCAAGACGCTGGGTAAAGTCAAAATGGTTGAAAGCGTACCACGCTGAGAGAGTAAGGGCATCTGTAGTGTGCGTAATTTCAGTTTCAAATCCATAGGATTCCGCGTCATAGGCGTTGGCAAGTGTGTTGGCAATCATACCTTGCCCTGTAGGATCTCCAATCGTGATTACACCTACGAGATCTTCGTAAAGATTAAAAAATCCATTGACACGGATGGTGATTTCCTCTGAGAATCGGCCATAATATCCGATCTCCCCAGAATAAATTTGTTCGTTATCCAACTCTCCTGCTGGATAAAGAGCAAAGCCATAAGTTCCCGGCAAAAACGGTGGCGAAAGCAAAGGCGATCTGAAAATCCCCAACTCTCGGATGGAAACTTGCTGAGCTCGAAATGCTTTGGCCACCGAAAAACGGAGTGTGTGATCACCTTGATCGTCAAGCCAATGAATCCAGCTCATACGACCCGACCAATCGGTCTGGGTTCCAGAATACCAATCAACACGGGCCTGAGTTTCCAGCGAGTTTCGATCACTTACCTGCCAACGATCCACAAAATAAAATCCTGCCCATTGTTCCTCATCAGATAATTCTCGAACAGAGTTTGTAAAATCTTGACGATCAAAATCGAAGAAAGAAAATCGAAGTGAAGCACCAAGTAAAACAGAATGGTTTTCTGATGGCGCAAAGGAATACAAGGCATCGACATTCATGTCTGCAGAATTCTGCCTCCACACCGACGGTCGTGTCACATCTTCATAGAGCCCATAGGCCTGGATCATAAATGATGAACCACCATCTATTTGACGGTCAAATTTAAAATTGAATCGGGTGGTCTGTATTTCTTCATCCAATCCAGATTGAAATCCAATCAACTCAAAATCCCCTCGCTCGATGTCCGCAAACGAAACACCGAAGGTTATTTCCGTGTCCGAATCAACGCTGTAGCCCGCTTGCCAGTCAATCCGTGTGTTTCGGCCAAAATCTCTCGAGGTGATGGTGTCATTGTCGATGGCATCTTCAGAGGTTTCGATCGAATCATACTGGGCACTGATACGCCATCCAAATTTCTCGTCCCCGGCACCGTAGCGGAAATATCCTGAATAATCGCCGAACTCATTGATCGTTGATGAAGAAAGAAATCCCAATTGTTCGCGAGGATCTTTCCGAATGACATTGACCACGCCATTGAATGCGTTGGCACCCCAGACCGCTCCACCCGGGCCTCGGACGACTTCGATGCGTTCGATGTCTTCGGGGAGGATCGAGAACCGTTGGAAGTCTGCACCGCCTGCAACGGCACCTCCGATTTGTTGACCATCCAAAAGAAAGAGTGTCCGGTCATTGATTTCCCCGCCCATGCCTCGAACGCCGATGGCGTAGCGATTTCGATCCATCCGTGTCACATTCATTCCAGGAATAAACTCAAGGGCCTCGGCAATGTTGGTGACGCCGGAGTAGTGAATGTCTTTGGCGGTAAAAATTGACACAGCAGCACCAGCTTGATTCACACGCTGACTACTTCGGCCAGCGGTAATGACGACATCGAAATCTTCAAACATCAGATCAAGAGCCGAGTCAAGCGCATCAAGGTCTTGATCTGGGTCAACGGACTCGTCGTCGGCAAAAAGACTGGGCTCAGGTTGATTACCTGTGTTATCTGATGCAAGCGACTGGTCTGAAACCACTGTATTAACCGGCGTGGTGTGCCCAAATTCAGAATCGGCGAGTGTAAGAGAGGTCAAAGAGCAACCGACGAGCATCACCAATGCCTGAGTAAACCACCGACGAACTTCAATCTTCACTATCTTCTTGGAGGCATACATAGCATTTCCTTGGGTTGGACACGGTTTGTATCGGTCTCTGTACCGCTGCAATTCAGCCCTATAAATCAATTGCTACGATTGAACAGGATTCCACGAGATAAAAATGCGATCAAAATGCGATCAAATTACACGACAACTTCACCCCCAAATCTGGCGTATCAACATCGCTTTCCATTTCGTTTTCTCTATTTCAAGAGAAAATTCCATGATTTCGATGACAGTTTTCGCTCGAGGGGGGCTCAATCGACCCTGAAGGTCTAAAAACAGTCATTTCCCTCTGGTTTTTTGGAATTTCATTTTTGCCTTCATCCCATGTCTGTTCATTAAGGGGTCTAAACTTTGGTGCACCGCCTTGAGGCGTTGCCGTCGACGAAGAAGATGCCCGACTCTCCCTCTCGATCTGATAAGACTCACGGGCAAATTGGAAGACTGCAATGTTGAACCTGTATGTAGGGAACCTCCCTTACTCAATGAATGACCAAGAACTCAATGAGCTTTTCTCACAAATTGGCGATGTCCAATCAGCCAAGGTAATGAGTGACCGCGAAACCGGCCGCTCGCGTGGCTTCGGCTTCGTAGAAATGGCTGACACAGACGCTGGCCATCAAGCAATCGAAAAACTCAATGGCCAAGACTGTGACGGCCGCGCACTCGTTGTCAACGAAGCACGCCCACGCGAAGAACGCCCACGCGGCGGCGGTGGCGGTGGTCGCGGCGGCTACGGTGGCGGTGGTGGTGGCTACGGTGGTGGCGGCGGCGGTGGTCGCGGCGGCTACGGTGGCGGTGGTGGCGGCGGCGGTGGCCGCGGC
>JALSHW010000055.1 GCA_026982035.1 Phycisphaerales bacterium
TAGTCAAATCAAGATTTATGTCGGTTGTCGGTTGTCGGTTGTAAGCATTGGTCTATTGAGTTCAGTGGCGTTGTCACAGAACCTCACACAAGACTATCCCGTGACAACAACAGACTGGGATAGGGCAGCAGATGCTATTGAGGGTGGCGTTAGTGTTGGGGATGCTCTTCTCCCCGCTCCAGACCCTATACGGGATATGGCCACGGAGCACAGGGAGATTTGGGAAGCCTTGAGTAGCTCAAGTTGGTCAACTGGCTCGCATTATATTGCGAATCCAGTCCCTGTTTACGAAGGAGCAACCGAGATACTTGGTCAAATGTCAGATGGTACCGATTTTTCGATGGCTCTCAACAGTTTCGATCATGTTCCATTTGAGGAGGCACTTTTGCTGCGGGAGGGTACTGATGAATTCGATTTCATTCTGGAGAATATGATTTCAGTTGCTCATACAAACGGTTTAGTCACTACTGAATTCGGAGAAGTTTTGGTTGAGGGGATATATGTTGACTGGTACGAGGGGGAGGATCGGTTGGCTCTTTGGCTTCCGTTGATTCGGCCTGATAGTAATATTTTCATGATGGGTGATCCTGCGGATGGTTATCATTGTCATCAATGCCAGAGTTCTGATTCTGAAGCACTCCAGCAATGTTTTGATGATGCAGAAACTGCTGCGAAGCGTTGTCTAAAACAAGCGGTGGTTCTTGGCGGGACTTCTACAGCGGTTGGCTTTTATTCAGGGGTTGTTCCCGGTGTAATAATTGGCGGAGCCACCCTGTGGGCGATAAACGAATGTGGCAACAACCGAGCAGAAGACATTGAAACATGCTTATCTCGGTATGCAATCAACTGGTTTGTGCAGGATGGATATTACCATTGGGACTTGAGATAGATTGATTATTAGTTCGCAAAAACTTCTTAAAGAAGCATGGTGGCCCACGGTCATCGTGCTTCTTTATGTTGTGTGGAATCGGTCCGGGGGTGGAAAGTCGGTGGGAAATATGTTGCATCCCAGTGTAGTCGATTCGTCTAGCTACATAATTTCTGTCGGGATCGTCTTGGCGATAACGACTGTTGAAGCGGTTTTGTTCTCATTTCTTATTCGGCAATTGTTGCGGCGATATGTACAGTTTAGATTCGGACACAAGCTGCGATCTGTAGACCCGTCGAATGTTTCCGGTGAAATAATTGTGTTGGCGGGGAGACGGATGGGCATAGAGTTCGTTGCTCTGGCCCTTTTTTCTGGGCTTGTAGTGTGGGCGAGCCAGTATAATCGGTATGCGTACAATTATGAGATAGCTTTGTATTATATCAGCTCGCCTTCTGCGATAATGATTTTGTATTACGCGAGTGTTCGAGGTGTTTCGGTGTGGAGGGCAGACAGATTGTTCATATGTCCAGATCTGACCGTGGAGCATGTTTCAATATTCGGAACGAGCAAGGAACTTGGTACGATCATGCGAGTTTCAGATGGAATTCAGATCGGCAAACAATCTGAGTTCGTGATACTTGAATTCAATAATGGGCTAAAGCGTTGCGTGGTGTATCCTCCTAAGGAGATCGCTGAACTGCGATTATTGTTCAAAGCATCGTAAAATATGTGGGTGTGATATGGGATTCGGTGATGGGTTTGCCGCATTCTGGGCAGGGGAGGGATTGGTTGAGGCCTTCGAGGATGTAGCCGCAGGATTCGCAGAGGAGGGTGTATTGGTCGTGCCATTCGTGTTTGCGGGAGGTTTTTGGCATGTTATAGATAGTATGGGTGGATTGGGGAGAGGGTCGGGGATTGAAGAGAAGATAGAGGGTGGGAAGGAAGAGGAGAAGTCGGGAGCCCTCACCCCGGCCCTCTCCCCGAGGGAGAGGGAGGAAGAGAGGGTGAAGAAAGACCTCCTCCGTGGCTGCGCGACACCTCGCCCGGAAGCCCGGGGGAGGCGGAAGATCACAGGCGGGACGCCTGTGCCACGGGGGAGGGATACTTTGGGGGGTGGGGGGTAGACTTGGGGCATGAGAACGACTCAGATTGTGATTGCGTTGTGTTTGCTTGTTGTGCTGGGGGTGCCGTTTGCGATGAGTGGGGTCAAGCGGGGGAATATTCATAGTGAGGGGGCGGTGAGGTTGATTGCGGTGACGCCTCATGTGCCTCAGATTCGGGATGAGTTTGCTCGGGCGTTTGCGGTGTGGCATGAACGAGAGTATGGGCAGGTGGCGGTGATTGATTTTCGTACGCCTGGGGGGACTTCGGAGATTCGTAAGCAGTTGTCGGCGATGTTTACTGATGCCGTCAAGCGGTTTGTGAAAGATGCTGATGGTTTTGAATATGAAGCGGGGAATGGGATAGAACTTCCGGCGGGGTCGATTGCGTTTGATGTGATGTTTGGTGGGGGCTCGTATGACCATGCGATGTTGTCGGATGGGAAATCGATTCCTGTGGTGACCAAGGGTGGGGTGGCGATGGTTGTTGAGGTGTCGCAGTCGGTGCCGATGGATTTTTCTCAGGCGGAGCTTGATGAGATTTTTGGGGAGAACAAGATTGGGCCTCAGGAGTTGTATGATCCGGAGCAGTATTGGATTGGGACGGCGTTGTCGTCGTTTGGGATTGTGTACAACCGGGATGTGTATGCGGATCGGCTTGAGATGCCATTTCCTGAGCAGTTTGTGGATTTGACTTTGCATGAACTTGGCGGGTGGATCGCGCTGGCTGATCCTCGACAGTCGGGGTCGATCACGACGACCTTTGATTCGATTCTGGGCAATGAAGGATGGACCCAAGGGTGGCGGATTTTGCGGGGGCTTAGTGGCAATACGCGGTATTTTACGAATTCGTCGACGAAGCCGCCGATTGATGTGTCCAATGGTGAAGCGGCGGCGGGGCTGGCGATTGATTTTTATGGGCGTGGTCAGGCGCAGGTGATTCAGGATTCTGGCGGTGGGAACCGGGTTGGGTATGTGGAGCCAGAGGGTGCGGTGTATGTGGATGCGGATCCGATTTCGATTATTAATGGTGGGCCGAACCCGGAGCTTGCTCGGCGGTTTGTGCGGTTTTGTTTGAGTGAAGAGGGGCAGGCGTTGTGGCAGTTTGCCAAGGACAATCCAGATAATCCGATTGGGGTCGATGGGGAGCCGATGGGGCCTGAGTGGAATGAGCTTCGGCGGATGCCGGTGCGGCGGGTGATGTATGAAAAGTATTTTCCGTACTTTATGGATCAGGTGAATCCGTTTGAGATTGTGTCGGATGTGAAGAATCCTGGGTGGCGCAAGGGGGTGCAGGTGATGATGGGGAGCTTTGGGATTGATATTGCTCAGGATTGTCGAGAGGCGTATGGGGCTCTTGGGAAAGCCAAGGCCTCGGGGAAGTTCAGCGATGAAGAGATTGCTGAACTTGATGGGTTGTACTTTGCGTTTCCGGAGACGGAGATTGATGGGGTGATGGTGCCGTTTACTGAGGAGACTTATCGAGCGGTGCGGAATGAATGGCGAAAGGATGGGCGGGAGGTTCGATTGAAGATTGCGTATACGCGGTTTTATCGTGAGAACTATCAGGAGATTGTTCGGCGGGTTGGGGAGCGGTTGTAGTTGACCAGTTGCGGTGGCACAGGCGTTCGGCCTGTGTTTTCTCTTCAGCATCACCTTCTAAAGAACACAGGCGGGACGCCTGTGCCACGGGTTTTGGGTGAGTTGATGCGGCACTGTTGGCAGTCGTCAAGGTAGGCGTTGGCCATGGCTTGTTCGTTTGGGGTGGGTTGTGGGGCTGGGGGGAGGGCGTTCAAGCGGTCGAGCATTTTGGTTTTGTATTGGGCTTTGTTTTCGACGAAGCTGGGGTTGTTTTGGGTCGGGGCGTATTCGTTGGCGAGGTATTGGTTGATGCGGTCGATGCGGGATTGGGGGAGGGGGTGGGTGGAGAGCCATTCGGGTGGTCGTTGGCCGTCGCCTGCGGCGGCTTTGAGGATTTGCATGACTTGGAGTTGGCCTTTTGGGTTGTATCCGGCTCGTGCCATGTAGCGCATGCCGAGCATGTCGGCTTCGAGTTCGTCGGAGCGACCAAAGCGGAGGAGGAAGAGGTTGTTGCCTACAGCGACGGCGGGGAGGCCGAGTTGCCCATAGCGGCGGACATCGGAGTCAGGGTCTGAGAGTCCAACACCGACAGCGGCGGCGCCGATGACGAAGTTGAGCCCGAGTTTGGCCGACATTTGTTGGTTGGAGTGGCGGGCCGTCACATGACCGATTTCGTGGCCGAGGACTCCGGCGAACTCGGCTTCTGATTCGAGTTTGATGGCGAGTCCACGGGAGATGAAGACCTTGCCTCCGGGGAGGGCAAAGGCGTTGATGACTGGGGAGTTGAGGACGGTGAACTCCCAGTCGAGATCGGGGACGCCTTCTTCGATGCCTGTGACGAGTTTGGCGCCGATGGTTCGGGCGTAGTCACCGATGGCCGCGTCGGGGACGGCTCCGCCGAAGGCCTCGGTCATTTGTGGCGCGGCGGCGAGTCCAAGGGCTTTTTCTTTGTCCCAGGACATGAGGGTGAAGGATCGTTTGCCGGTGGCGGGGTTGACGGTGCAGCCGGTGGTGGGGAGGGCGATGAGGATCAGGAGGGTGAGGGTGATGAGGAGTTTGAGTTGGTGTTTCATTGAAATCTCCATGGCTTGGTGGTCGGTGGGTGTCCTGTATAAGTCTACACTGATTGTGCCATGAATGAAGCACCAATACAAGCCAATGATGAAGCTCAGCCCGAAGCCCAGCCCGCTTGGAATGAATCGGAGTTGGGTGGATTGCATCAAAATGATGAGAAGGCGGCGAAGGTTCAAGCGATGTTCAATGCGATTGCGCGGTCCTATGACCTGAATAACCGGGTGCATTCGATGTGGCGGGATGTGGCGTGGCGGAAGTTGGCGGTCAAGAGGGCGATGGTCAAGGATGGGGATCGGGTGCTGGATGTGGCGTGTGGGACGGGGGATTTGACGCAGGCGTTTGCGACGGGCTCGCGGGCTGAGTCGGTGGTGGGGGTGGACTTTACGGAGGGGATGCTGGAGATTGCCGAGCATAAGCGG
>JALSHW010000056.1 GCA_026982035.1 Phycisphaerales bacterium
AGGGTGATGTGTTGTGGATGGCGGGGAAGAACCGGGGTTGAAACTGGGTTTGAAACTGGGTTTGAAACTGGGGGGTTGAAATACGGAGGGGTTGAAATACGGAGTTGGTTTTTCCGTATACACTGCATCTTGTGCATACCCCAATTTTGAACTATTTTAGAGATGCGATTTCGACGAGTAGTGCGGACTTGCTTGCGGGGATGTCGAATTCGATGGTTCGGCGGAATGCGGTGCATTTTTTGACGATGAGCTCGTTGTTGGGGGTGGTGCTGATTTTGATTCGGTGGATGCAGTTGTCGAGTGTTGGGGTTTCGATGGGTGGAGCTTTGGGGGTGGAGTTGGGGTGGATTTTGATGTATTTGATTTCGATTGGATTGGTTCTTTTGTTGAAGCCCAATGGGATGCGGTGTGTGCAGTTGACTTTGGCGGTGGTGTTGCTTGAAGGTATTGTGGTGATGATGCGGTGGAGTTTGGGGCTTGATCCTGGGTTTGGGGGTGGGGTTGAGGGGAATGCGTTGGTGGGGGTGTTGATTGTGTTGACGCTTGGGGCTTCGTTGTTGCCTTGGTCACCGAAGCAGACTCTTGGGCTGGCGGCGGTGTGGATTGTGGGGTCTACGGTGACGCTTTTTGCGGTGACGGCTGGGTATGAGGTGTCGATGTGGGCGACGATTCTTGGGTATGTTTTTGTGACGATTCCTGGGATCATGGTGTCGTTCTTTCGGACGACGCGGATCAAGGATCGTTTTGAGGTTGATTATTTTCAGACGCAGTATGAGCGGATTCATCAGGAGCTTGCCGCGGCCAAGAGTATTCATGAGCGGGCTTTTCCGCAGCCCCGGACGGTTGGAGCGGTTCGTTTTTCGTATTCGTATCGGCCTATGAGTCAGATTGGTGGGGATTATTTGTTTGCATCGGTGCGGAATGAGGAGGGTGATTCGCCTGTGTTGCTTGTGTTGTTGGATGTTTCTGGGCATGGGATTCCTGCGGCTCTTACGGTGAATCAGTTGCAGGGGGAGTTGATGCAGTTGGTGGGTGAGAATCCTTTGATTGGGCCTGGGGAGTTGCTTGGGGCTTTGGATCGGTATATTTGTTTGACGAGCCCGGAGTGTCCGGTGTTGGTGACGGCGATTGCGGTGTGTATTGATCCTGGCAGGGATGTGTTGAGGATTGCCAATGCGGGGCATCCTGGGGCGTTGTTGCGGGAGAAGTCGGGGAATTTGATACAGATTGATGCGACTGGGCCTTTGATGGGTATTGATCCGACGGCGGAGATTACTTGGGATGTGAAGGAGCATGGGTTTTGCTCTGGGGACGCATTGATTGCTTTTACTGATGGGATTACCGAGGCCAGGGGGGCTGATGGTGAGATGTTTGGGATTGATGGGGTTCGGGAAGTGATAGAGTCTGGGTGGATTGGGTCTGGGGAGCGGTGGTCTGAATTGGTGCGGAGAAATGTGGATCGGTATTGCGAAGGGGTGGTGGATGATGATATGCTGATTGTGGATGTGTATCGGCCGTAGGCGTGTGGATGGATTTTGAGGTCGAGAAGGGATGCAGATTGGCAAAGTCTGGAAGTATTGAGACAACGGAGTTTCGGCGTTCGTTCCATCAGGAGACGAGCCAGTTGTTGCGTCGGCGGTTGATTTGGTATATAGCGATCTGGGGCGGGCTTGGGCTGATTTCTTTTGTCTTTGCCATTGTGATGATGGTGCGGGGGTCGGATGTCGCGAACCTGATGAGTACGGGGACGAGCAAGGCGTTGTTTCTTGTGTCGAATGGGTTGTGGGTGGCGGTGTATGTGGCCGTGCTTGTGATGGTGATTGAGAAACGGGTGAGTGACTGGCGGGTGATCCGGCTTTCGATTGGGTTGATCATTCTTGATGGTGTGGTTGCGGTGCTGATCCGTGAGATTGATCCGGCACTGGGCTACGGGGCTTGGATCTTTGTCATGTCGCATTTTATTGCGTGCTGCGTGTTTCCTTGGACGGTTCGGCAGGCGTTGATTCCGGTGGCGGTGCTTGTGGGGGGGAGTGTGTTGGGGCATATTATTGGTGGGGATACGGCGACGAAGAGTTTGATTTTGGGCGGTGTGACGCTGGGGATGATGATGCCTGGGGTGTTTGTGTCGGGGTATAAACACAGTCAGCGGATTCAGAAATCTACGAATCGTTTTTTGAATCATCGATACGGGATGTTGCGTCAGGAGTTGGCGTATGCTCGGCAGATTCATGAGGCGTTGTTCCCGGCTCCGAAGACGACGGGGCAGATTCATTTTGTGTATCGGTATGAGCCGATGCGGCAGATTGGGGGGGATTATTTGTTTGCTCGGTATTCGCAGGCCGATGATGAGGGGAATGAGATATTGTCGGTGGTGATGATTGATGTGACGGGGCATGGGATTCCGGCGGCTCTTACGGTGAATCGTTTGCATGGGGAGATTGATTTGCGTTTTGCTGAGAAGCCGGATATATCGCCTGGGGAGTTGCTGAGTCATTTGAATCGGTATATTCAGTTGACGCTTTCGAAGCATTCGATTTTTGCGACGGCGGCGTGTTTCCGTGTGATTGGGTCGAGGAATATTTTGGAGTATGCTTCTGGTGGGCATCCGCCTGCGTTTTTGCGTGGGGTTGATGGAACGCTTGTGGATTTGGAGGCGACGACTTTTATGCTTGGTGCGTGTAAGGAGAAAGATTTTGATCCTTTGCAGACGGAGGTGGCGTTTGGGCCTGGGGATACTTTGATTGCGTATACGGATGGGGCGATGGAGGCGCGGGGGCAGGATGGGAAGATGTTGAATATTGATGGGCTGCGGCGGATTGTTGCTTCGACGCATCCGCTTGGGACTGAGGGGGAGCATCAGATGCAGGGGCAGTGGCCGGAGAAGATTTTGCGTGAGGTTTCGAAGCACCTTGGGGGGGCGATGGCGGATGATGACACACTGGCGTTTGAGATTTATCGTCCGATTCGGGTGACGGGTTGTGTGGTGGGTCAAGAAGATGCGTTGGTCGAATAGTGGTGCGTGTGCTTTGGCGGTGGGGGATGGGGGTGTTTGGGTGTTTGGGTGTTTTTTGTTTTATTTGTGGCGGGTGGTTGATTTTCGTTCTATCGGACGGAGGTTGTGGCGGAGTTGTTGATATTGGGTGCTGGGCGTGGGGAGGCGGCTTGTTTGCAAAAACGCGTTTATTGCAAATGAGCGGGGGTTGGCGGGGTTCGGGTTCCGATGTTTGTTTACTAAAAGGCCTATTTTGTAAAAATGATCATAAAACACTTTTCGTGTCATTGCGCATCGGGTATGCTGTTTTTACAGGGCGGAGTTCTATGGCGCCGATTTGAGCCAGCTCGTGTTCTGAAAGAGAAGCTTTCTAGAGGGTGTTTTCTAAAAAACATTTTCTGGTGAGCAACAAGGAGAAAGAGATGGATAACAAGATCAAAATAATGGGAGTTCTTTGTGCGGCGGTATATTCTGTGGCATTGGCAGATATGAGTTCGGCAACTCAGACTGTGTCGGCAAGTGCTTCGGGGCTTGCGGGGGGTTCGCCTTTTGGGCCGAGCCCAGATGGTCAGACTTACACAGCGGAGTTGGCACAGTTTGACTCTGCTCTTGGAACACTCACTGGTGTAGAGTTTTCGATCAGTGCTGGGCATAGCGGGGAGATTTTATTTACCAATAACGCGAACACTGGCGGCTATGTGGTTTTCTATATTGATTACTCCTTTGAAGTCAATGGCTTTGGTGGTACTGGTGGCAATTTGCTCTTCCAGGACTGGGACACTGCGCCAACGGCTGGTTCTCCAAATGGTCCCGGGGCTGGTACTTTTGCGGGGCATTTTAACACTGGTGTCGTGAATCTTACTGGGATAGGCACAACAGCTACTGAAGTATTTGGTACTCAGCTTGATTTTGCGAACACATACACTGATGGAGACGCGGAGTTTTCACAGTTTATCGGTGACGGAACCTTGGATTTTGATATTGTGGACTGGGCAACTTTCGCTCTTGGGGTATTTGGCGAAGACATGCAGTTTGAACTGTCAAGCTTTGCAAACATCTCGGTTGAGGCGACTTATACCTACACGCCTATTCCGGCACCTGGTGCAGCGGGGTTGCTTGCTGTTTCGGGTCTTTTGACGACCCGTCGTCGCCGTTGAATAATTGATTGCACTTTCCATGGAGATACTCTCATTTGGAGAGCCGCGTCATGGGCGTGGCTCTCTTTTTCTTTGAAAAGATTGTTGTTTGTTTTGTCAGGGATATTTAGAGTCTTGGACGATGGATTGGCATGTGGTCGGTATGCCTGTGCATGGGATTCTGCATGGATTTGGGTATTTTTGCTACAATCGCGGGGCGTACGGGAGTATTCTTTGTGTGCTTTGAGCGTTGTATAGGTTGAGATTGTATTTGAGGAAGCGGGCGAACATGGCGGCCAAGATTCGGAAAAAATATTCTGTGACGCGGCGGGATCAACTCAAGGTGCTTGCGTCAACAATTCGTTTTGATCTTTTTTTTGAGTTGGCGCGGCTTGGTGGGGGGACTGTTCGGGAGGTTGCTGAGTCGTTGGGGAAGTCGCCTGTGTCGTTGTATCGGCATATGTCGTTGCTTGTTGAGTGTGGTTTGGTTCGTGTGGAGGGGACTTCCAGTGAGGGGTCTTCCAAGGCCGATGTGTATGTGCCGATTGCTCATGAGCTGTTGCTGCCCAAGAGGGTTGATCATCCTGAGCTTATGGATGCGGTGACTGCGGTGTTTCGGGCGCAGTGTCGGAACTGTGAGGATGAGTTTTTGAGTGGATATGTGAGTCCGCAGGCCCGATTTCGTGGTGTCCGGCGAAATTTGTTTATGATCAATGGGGTGTCTTGGTTGACCAGTTCTGAGTTGAAGGAGGTGAACTCGTTGATCAATGATATTTATTCGATTGTGAATAAGGCGGAGCCGTGGCGGGAGGGGACTGAGAAGGTTGGAATTACTTTGACACTTCGTCCGATTGAGGAGAAGGAATGATGTGTGGGGG
>JALSHW010000057.1 GCA_026982035.1 Phycisphaerales bacterium
ACGCATACTCAAACTCCATCCCAGCAACCAACGATGCCATCACAATCACCCCCGCCTGCACCAACATCAACCACGCCCACCGACGATACAAACCCTTCGACAACATCGCTGGCTCAAAAACACCCTGCAACATCCGAAACGGAAAAAACACCGCCATCCACTGCACCGCAGGCACCGCATCAAGCCACTTCTCGCCCCATATAAAACGAACCAACTCCGGTATCCCACACGCCACACCCATCCCAATCGCAGAACCAACGACCAACAACGCCCCAGCAGACCGCACCACCGCCTTGGCATGCCGCTCATGCTCCGACTTAATCGCACTGAGCGTCGGCAACAACACCGCCTGCAAATTCACCGCGATCACATTGTCAATCTGCAAAATCAACTGGAACGCAAAGAAGTACACCCCCAACACCACCGGATCCTGAAAAAAACCAATCACCGCATAAGGCCCCAACCTCAACACCGTCAACCCAACCGCCCCCACAAGCATCCACACCGTCGTTGCCAAAAGCACAGGCCACAAACGAAACTTCAAATTCCCCCAAATCGGCAATCGCCCACAGATCCACCGTCCAAGCACCAATCCAAAAATCGCCTGAACAACCACAGGCCAAGCAAAGCTCATCGCACCCATCCCGGCGATCGCAAAAATGATCATACTCACATTCCGCATCACACCAGACAACACCTGAAACCGAGCCAACTCCCGATACCGCAACTCCACCGCCAACTTCGCACGGTACATCGTGTCAGGCGTACTCAAAAGCGTCCCCAACGCAAAAACCATCAACATCGGAACCAACTCCGGCTGCCCATACATCCGAGCCACAGGCACCGCAATCCCCACCATAATCAACGCCGCAAGCAAATTAAACCCGCTCGCCATCCAGAACACCGCCGGACACAACCGATCAAACCGCCTCGCCCCCTTCTGCACAATAATCTTCCGCGTCCCCCCATCCTTGAGCACCTGCACCAAAGACGACACACTAATAGCAATCGCAAAAACCCCAAAATCCTCCTTGAGCAAAATCCACCCAAGCACAATCTGAGCCGCAAAACTCCCACCCTTGGCAATAAAAGTAGACAACAACATCCACGCCATCCCAGCGGTCACATGCCCACCAAGCCCGCCCCGCTTAATGTCATCAGGATCCCGTTTCTTGCTCACAGACCAAACCTCAATCAACAACAACTCTAAAAATACAAACCCACACCAACATATCGGTCGTCAGCCCACCATTCCTCAATACACCTCCCACACTCCCAAAGTTCACACAAAAAAACGGGCGGCCTCCAAAGAAACCGCCCGCCAAATCATCTCAAAAAATCAATCAACCACTCAAGGCCGATCCTTCCCCTCCTGACCAAAGATAATGGTCAACCCGCCACCCCCAGACATGTCATCAGCATTGTAAATATAATCCGCATCCAACGCCTTCTCAATCCGCACAGAAACCTCCTGCAAATGAGCCATCGTATACGCATCAAGCCGATCACCCGCCTCAAGCAATCCATCAACTTCGCCCTGAAGCGAACGCAAATGCATCCCAGCAAGTGTCTTGACAGCCACCGAAGCAGAACTGAACCCGTCGTTATTCATCGACATATCAATCAAACGATCCAAATGCTCACGCTGAAGATTCCGACGCAACGATGAAATCTTCGGCTTGCGAACACTGTACCGACCATTGGGCGACTCCTTCAACTCAGACCACACCGAATCAGTCACCGTCTCCATCAACTCAGCAACCGTCAACGCATCCTCATCAGCAGGCACAAACATCTCATAGTCATACACACGGCTGATCGTCTGAGGATTCAACAACATCGTCAACGCCGACGCCTGCATCCCCATCACACGATCATGAATCTGAAACGCCGAATCCTCCATAATACCACGCCAATTGTCCCACCACTTATCAACACTGGCATGAGCAAGCAACTCAGGTGTAATCCCATACGCATCATCTTCAAACGCATTGGCAATCACAAAATCAATCGCCGCCCGCTGACGCTCAACAGGCACAATCTCAATCGGAGCACCACTATCAGGATCACCCTTCTTGGCCCGCGAAACATACGCCGAACCAACCCAGTTGCCCATCATCGAAAGCGACTGCATCTGTGTTCCAAGCGTAATCGAATACCCACGCCGTACACGCGACCAAGAATCCCCATCCTTGACAAATCCATCAAGCAAGTTCTCGCGGATACCCTTGACCAACGCCATCTGATTGTTGGCATAATCCAACGGATTCTCCGCAAGGTCATACCGACGCGACCGAGGATCAGGCCCCCAAGTGTCCTCATCAGTACCATAATCCAACACAGGATCGCCAGCCCGACTCAACACTTCCTTAAGATCACCAGAACCATACCCATACTCAATCGCCCACTGGTCATAGGCACCAATGCCAATCACAGAGTAATCACCCTGCACCTCACCAGAACCAGGCATCCGAATATTAATCCCGTTGTAATCCATCACCGTACTCGACCACGGCTTATTCCCCTTGATCTCTTCAGAGTTGATCTCATCAAGCGAGTAAATACTCGACCCCTTAAAGTTATGACGAAGCCCAATCGTGTGCCCAACTTCATGAGCAACAAGCTCAGCGAGCATCGGCCCAACAAACCATTCCGGCACACCATCAATCATGTCGCCCTGATCCTCCTTCTCATCGACAGCATCCTCAGACTCATCACTCTCACCTTCGCCGTCATCTTCCGTATCCTCAGCAGCATCAGCCTTCTCAAGCATCGCCAACTGCTCAGCAGAAACCAACGAACGCATCTCAGGATTCTCAGCGAGCATCTTTCGAATCATTTCCAACATCTCTTCATCAGCATCGGGCTCAGCACCGACTTCAACAGAAACCTCTGCAGTCTCCATTTCCAGACCAAGCATATTGAGCATCGAAAGATTCATCCGCATCATCGCAAGGTCAAGCGCCTTCCCAGTCGCCGCCTGACACATCCCAGAAACCTGAGAAGTACGCCCAGCAAGACCATCAAACTCATCGTCCCCAATCATCATCGCAGACTCATCACTGATCCCGCGACCACCATACACACCCATCGAACGATGCTGAGCCCGCTCAATCAAAATCCGCTCCCGCTGTGATGGCGATGCAAGACGCATCCGAGGATCCCACCGAGGATTCGACTCAAGCCACCCCAGCGTCTCAGGACTCATACCCTCAACAGCCAAGTTGCTCAACAAATCCTCCCAACGATAAGTAAACACACGAATCCAACCATCAGTCAAAATCACATCCGCATCCAAAATCTCACCCGTCATCGGATTCACACGAGATGGCCCAATCGCCGTAGCAACATCATTGGAAATCCAACGAATAAAATTGTACCGAACATCCTCAGGGTCCTTATCCATATTCGCACCCGTCGCCTTGTCCTGATACCGAACCTCAATGGCCCCATCAATACCAATCTCACGGAACGCCTCGTTCCAATACTCAATACCCTGCTTCACATACCGGCGATAACGCACAGGAACCGTGTGATCAATGTAATACACAATCGGCTCCTTCGGCGGACTCATGCTCAACTTCGGATCGGCCTTCTGAATATTCCAACGATTAATCATCCGCTGCGAAGTATCCGACCAATCAAACTTACCCAAATCCGTGTAATTGGTCACAAAATACCCCACACGCTCATCAGCCATCCGCGGCTTAAACCCCCGAGAACCCTCAATCTTCGATATCGAATAATGAAAATTCTTAATCTTCCCACCCGAAACCGGACCCTTAAACTCCAACTCAATATTCTTCGGGAACGCCTTGATCGACTCAACAACCGTCAACGCCGAATTGAGACCACTGGCAGAACGACCAAAAAACTTGCTCGCCTTACCCACCAACAAACGATCCATATCAATCACCGGCTGACCGCCAGGACCCATCGTCACAATCGGAACATCCAAAATCACACGATCCGTCCAAATCATCTCCACAGAATCCTTCGACTCCTGATCACCCGAAGAACGAACCGAAATCTGAGGCGCCACAAGCATCAACCGCTTGCCAACCTTCCGCCACTGCGTATACATATCCCCCGCCTGCAAACCAGCAAAAACCTCCCCACCAGCCACCGTCATCGCAAAAAAGTGATGCTGACTCTCATACCCCCGAGGCAACTCAGCCAACACCTGATTGGTCTTGCTGTTCACATACACCGTGTACAACGAACTCCCATCAGCCGTCGACACCACCTTCTTAAATCCCTTAGAAACCTCTTTCCAATCCTTGTATTCCTTCTCAGCCCCACCACCACCACCACCCATCGCACCAGCCATCGCCGCCATCGCCGCAAAATCCATCCCCTCCTCAGGCCCAGCATGCACCGGATCACTCCCCATCGCCATCCCCATCGCCACCGAAGAACCAGCAATCAAGGCCCCCAACCCAACCACCGACCCAACCACACCACTCAAAACCTTACCGTTTGTCCGTAAATTTGCACGCATCAAAAACTCCATCCATCGTTCCAAAAGGGCGAGAAGTAAACCCGCCAGACCTGCCAAACTTGCCATCCATGAGTCGGCCAAAGACCAACAACCAATCCGCCGCCAAAACATCAGCAACACACCAGCAATCGGCCCAAGCCACCACATCCTCGATCGGTATCGGCCGCTTCACGCCCCATACCAAACATCACACAACCCCGGTGCGCACGAACTGCGCCAGAATCACGCACCCCTCTATACAGCCCAAAATCACTCAGGTTTCACCCGCCCCCCAAACATCCCACCCAATTTCGCTCTTTCTCCCTCCCCTTTTTCTTCTTCTCTCCCATTCCTCTTTCTTCAATCTAATTCTTCATCTTCTCGGCGTCCTCAGCGACCTTTGCTCCCTCTGCGTACAAAAAATCCTTCTCTTCATCCCGCCAAAACCATCGCCCCCACCGTCAACACCACAAAACAAACCCCAGACCACCGAACCACCGGATC
>JALSHW010000058.1 GCA_026982035.1 Phycisphaerales bacterium
CGCTATGTCGGCGTATTTGATCCAGACCCCATCCCCACCCCCGAGCCAATCGACGATTGATACCGCCCCGTAGGATATTGAACCATGCCCATGATCGAAACCATCAATCTCACCAAACGCTATGGCGACCTCACCGCCCTCAACGCTCTCAACCTCACCATCAACGAAGGCGATTGTTTCGGATTCATCGGCCCAAACGGTGCAGGAAAAACCACCACCATCAAAGTCCTCGCAACCCTCCTCAAACCATCCTCAGGCCAAGCCCAAATCGCAGGCATGACCGTCGGCTACCAGAACCGACAAATCCGCCCCCTCATTGGCTATGTCCCCGACTTCATGGGCGCCTACCAAGATATGGTCGTCCATGAGTACCTCGAGTTCTTTGCCGCCGCCTACAACATCAACGGCATGCAACGAAAAAAAGTCGTCAACGATGTCCTCGAACTCACCGACCTCACCTACAAACAAACCGCCGAAGTCAGCGGCCTCTCCCGAGGCATGCAACAACGCCTCTCCATCGCCCGCGTACTCCTCCACGACCCCAAAGTTCTCCTGATGGACGAGCCCGCATCAGGCCTCGACCCCCGAGCCAGAATCGAAATCCGAGAACTCCTCAAAGAACTCAAAAAAATGGGCAAGACCATCCTCATCTCAAGCCACATCCTCCACGAACTCGCCGAACTCTGCAACACCGTCGGCATCATCGAAAAAGGCGAACTCCTCTTCAACGGCACCGTCGATGAAATCCTCCGCAAAGCCAAGGTCGGCCATATCATCCATGTCGGCGTCGCCGAGCGACTCCAAGACGCCGCCAAAGTCCTCAAAACCATGCCAGGAATCGAAAAAATCTCCATCGTCCAAGGCGACGGCACCGCCATGGGCGGCGGATCAGGACAACTCATCCACGCCCACTTCAACGACCAAATGGGCGGAAACTTCACCGACATCCCCAATGTTCTGGTCAACAACGGCCTCCGCATGACCCACTTCCAAGAAGAACCCGTCAACCTCGAAACCGCCTTCATGCGTTTGACCAAAGGGCTTGTGCAGTAAATTGGGGTAATTTGACGCATCTTTGATTGCTCTATCTGGTAGGAATGATGGGCACCACCGTTCATCAGCGGGTATCATGCGCCCACACACTTTGGAGATATTGACCAATGAAGACTTTCCTCTCGGCCATCATTCTGGCGGGCTCAACCCTTGCCCTTGCCGGACCACCAGAAACCAAATCCGTACCCGTCACCGATACCATCCATGGCCAAACCGTCGTCGATGAATATCGCTGGCTCGAAGGCGACAACTCAAACCCAGACAACATGGGTCTTTTGACCGACGAAGTCATCTCATGGACCGATGGCCAAAATGGCTACACCCGCAGTGTCCTCGACAATCTCCCCGGTCGGGCCAACTTGGAAGATCGCCTCCGCCAACTCATGGAAGTCCCTTCCATCGGCAGCCCCTCGGCCTATGGCAACCGCTACTTCTTCTCCAAACGAGAAGGCAGCCAACCCCAAGCCGTCCGCTATGTCCGCGATGGAATCGATGGCGATGATCGCGTTTTACTCGACCCCCAGCAAATCGACCCCACCGGCCTGACCACCGTCTCATGGATCGCCCCCAACAAAGACGGCTCCCTCATGGCCTTTGGCATGTACACCGCAGGCGATGAAAACTCCACCCTCTATGTCATGGATGTCGAATCCGGCGAGTGGCTGGCCGACGAAATCCCAGGCAAGGTTCGACTTTCTGGATGGCTCCCAGACTCCTCCGGCTTCTTCTACCAACGCCTCGAAGACCTCGACGACGCCTACTCATCAGTCATGAAACTTCACAAACTCGGCACCCACCACCGCCAAGACCAAGTCCTGTTCCGCCAACACGACATCGACTTCTTCTATGGCGATCTCAACAAAACCGACGCCGAACTCCAAGCACTCAAAACCACCTGGGGGCCCTCCGGCTCCCCGTCTGAAGACACCCGCTGGATGACCGTCAGCTACTGGACCGGCACCGCAGGAATCGACCTCTGGATCACCGACCTGTCTCACTGGTTCCGCACAGGCGAACTCAACCTCATTCCCATGGCCATCGGAAAAATGGGGCGCGTCGGCGGCATGCACTATGACGGCGATCGCCTCTTCTTACAACACTCATTCGATGCCCCCAACGGCACCGTCTCAATGATCGACCTGAACAACCCAAACTTCGAGAACTGGAAAACCGTCGTCCCTCACGATGAAAACCTGGTCATTCAAGGAGCAAGCTTTGCCAGAGGGATCATCGCCGTTCAATATCTCGATTCAGCCAAAACCCGCATCGCCCTCTACGACTACAACGGCAACTCCAAAGGCGATCTCCAACTCCCAGGCATCGGCACCGCAGGTTTATCCACCTCCGATGATCGCACCGAAGCGTTCCTGACTTTCACCAGCTACAACACTCCTCGCTCAATCTATCGAATCGACTTGGCCAATAACGACTCAGACCTCTGGGCGAGCCCCAACATTCCCGTCGATCCATCCACGATTGAAGTCAAACAAGTTTGGTACGACTCCAAAGACGGCACACCAATCTCCATGTTCATCGTCCACAAAAAAGGACTTAAACTTGACGGAAGCAACCCAACAATCCTCTACGGCTACGGTGGATTTGACATTTCTATGACGCCGTACTTCTCCTCGACCATGTTCCCGTGGTATGAAAACGGTGGTGTCTACGCCGTCGCAAACCTTCGAGGCGGCGGCGAATACGGCAACGCATGGCACGAAGCCGGTATGCTCGAACACAAGCAAAATGTATTTGACGATTTCATCGCAGCCGGCGAATGGCTCGTTGACAACGGCTACACCGTCCCCGACAAACTCGGAATCGCAGGCGGCTCCAACGGCGGCCTCCTCACCGGAGCCGTCGTCGTCCAACGGCCCGACCTCTTCAGTGCCGTGATCTCCGCAGTCCCATTGCTCGACATGGTGCGCTATCAAAACTTCCTCATGGCCCGCTACTGGGTACCCGAATATGGTTCTGCTGAGAATGCCGAGCAATATGAATACATCAAGAAGTATTCCCCCTACCAAAATGTCAAACCAGGCACCAAATATCCCGCCGTCCTATTCACCGCTGGAGAAAACGACACCCGAGTCCACCCCCTCCACGCCCGCAAAATGGCAGCCCGAATGCAAAACGCAACCGGTTCAGATCAAAATGCCGAACCGATCCTCCTTTGGGTAGACCGGGACGCTGGACACGGCGGTGGCAAACCACTTGACCTCCGAATCCGCGATGTCGCCGACCAACGCATCTTCATGATGTGGCAACTCGGCATGCTCGAAGATTGATCAACTTTGCGTATTGAACAAACCAAGGCCCACTGAACAGTCGTTCAGTGGGCCTTGATTATCGGCGATCGGAGGGGAGTTAAGATATGAAGGAAACATTGTCGTCGGCTTGATATTTACTCCTCGAGGATCAAGAACCTTTGCCACTATATTTGCAGTCCAAATCAAAATTTGATACGCTGTAATCCGCCTCTTTAAAATCAAAATACGCCAACCTCACCGACGACCACGGCTCAACCTGCCAACTCTACACAAGCCCACAAACCGTTGAGCAATACGACTACGACGCCTACGGCCAAACCTTCGCCTAAAACACGATGATCCAAGCACTCTCACTCGCCCATCAATCGACTTGCTCGTCGCTTCGGCGTGGTGGTATTTTTGTATGCCGTTTAGCTCGTGTCTGATGGCTCGGTTCCCGGTGGCCCGGCTCGGCGAGCCGGGTTCTTATTTTGTGCAATTGGACTGAAAACGAAGACCCGGTTCGGCGAATCGGGCCACCACAGATCAACAATTTGGAGTCGTCAGGCACGATTTATCCCGCCAACATCACAGACAAAACAACAATCAACATTCGACCATCAATCCAGTCTCGCCTTTTTTGTTGTCGCATGATTCCGATGCCACTGACGGCCACCATCGCGCCAAACAGTGCCCGCATCCGAACCTCATCGCCAGCATCCACAACAACCAGTAATCCTCCGGCTACCAACAGCCCGGCGGCCACCAACGCCGCTGGCCGCATCCCAATCATCACAGGCAAACTCTGCGTGAAATATTTTCCGTCACTTTCTCGATCATCCAGGTCACAAATCACCGCATCGCCACACACCATTACCAACACCCCGACCACAATTATCCAAGGCGTTTCCCCAAATAACTTCATCCAGCGATCCCAAAAATCGGCACCGCCCAGTGGCAACTCGGCACCAAAGATTGCCGCCAATCCCAACCCCACAACTGAGCATCCTACCAGTCCGGCCTTGAGTCCGGGTAGATCTTTGAGCCGGCCATGGCCGTGCCCGCCGGTTGTATTCGTCACTGGCCGCCACCCTGAATATAGATAGCCAGCCACAATTCCACCCAAAACGAGTATTCCTAATATGGGTGAGATCAAACTTCCGATGGCCATGGCCCCGATCCATTCGGTGACCATCAGGATTCGGAGAGGTTTTGTAAATTGTCTCAAAAATAGATGCCGGCGAGGATCGGCCATCAGATCGGCGGGATCTAAATCGGCGTCTCGAAATTTGATTCGGTCAAATAGATAACCAGAATGCGCACAAAGTGCGACATAGGCCAACTCCAAAAACCCAATCGGCCTATTCAAAAATTCACCCAAAATAATTGCGACGCCGACGCTGTAGGCCGAGGCCCAGATGGCCAGGTGGCCTGCGATTTGGAGTGGATTTTTGGCGGGGGTAATTTGGGTGGCGGCAATTGTTCCATGTGGAACATCATCACCGTTTTTGTGCGCACACATCGGTCACTCCCCGGACCATTTGAGGGCGCGATCCATAATTAGAACAGTGTTCTGGTCGATGAGGTTTTGGGCGTAGGTTTCCATGGCGAGTTGTTCGGCGACCAGTTTGGCGCGGTGGTGGATTTTTTTGGTTTGTTCTGGTGTGGGTGGG
>JALSHW010000059.1 GCA_026982035.1 Phycisphaerales bacterium
TGCCCCGCAACAATTCCGCCAGACCTATCCCCTTCTCTATAAGCAACTTACACAACCACTGCGGAGCCCGTGACACCATGAAAAACTGGGTTCTCAGACCTTTTCATAGCCAGTGCGGGATCAAAGCGGGAATATTGTCGATTGATGGTGTGTTGGAACAGTCGTTCTGAACCCGCTACAGTTGGCCCAACCCATGAATCTGAGATACCTCGCCATCCTGATTTTGCTCATTCCCACTGCACGCGGTGTTGGATGGATTGTTGAGCAGACGGCCCATCAATTTGGGGACTCTGGATGCTGCCAGGTGGTTGAGCCGAGTTCGTGTTGTGAGGTGGTCAAAGTCGAGCGTTCGTGCGAAATCTCCGATGGAGCGTGTGTGTGCGTCTCTGACAGTTCCGATTTTCCGGAGCCGATCTCGGTGCCGATGATTCCGTTGACCCTTGGCCAACTCATGCTTGCGATCCCGGAAACGGGCGAGTTGATTGTCTGGTCGCTTCCTGAGTTTGATGGCCGCCCTGCATTGGACTTTAGAACTCAGGAAATCCGCATCGTATCGAATAACCAAGCCCAATCGTTGCTTGGGAACTGGCGAATGTAGAGTGTTTTGGTAGGATAGGTGCGCACTGTGTGCACTTTGTTTCTGTTCAAACACTCCCTCTTCGTTTTATTCAGTTCCAGGAGCCAACTTATGGCCAAGCGCATGACCGTATGTGCATTGGGCGCGGCATCGATCGTCATCCTTTCAGGATGCTCGAGCCCATTCGATGCGACCAATACATCACCAAAGAGCATTACACGACTGACCACACCAGAAGGATTGACTCGGTCGATGTCCGTCTACCGACAAGAGGAAGGCGAGTCCGATGATGCGGTGTCATTGCCTTTGCTTGAATCCACGCCGGAGTCGTATCTGAGCTATGCGCTCTATCACAACCCTGATGTTGAGCGGGCATATCAGCAATGGCGAGCGGCGAGTGAACGGTTGCCTCAGGTTTCTTCGATGCCTGACCCACGCCTGAAGGTTGGTTTTTTCCTCAATGAGGTTGAGACTCGGGTCGGACCACAACAAGCGCGGGTCGGAATCCAGCAAACTTTTCCGTGGATTGGAAAACTCCGTGATCGGAAGGACGCCGCGGCCAAGGGGGCACTGGCGGCTTGGTATTTGTACCTAAATGCGCAGTTGCAGGTGACTGAGCAACTGATGAGCGGACTCCATGAACTCTCATACCTGGATTCAACCATTGTGGTGACTCAAGAGAATTACAAACTCCTTCAATCGTTTGAAGAAGTGATCCGAGCGCGATACCGAGTTGGGGTTGGATCGCACCCTGAGTTGATCCGTGTGCAGGTTGAACTTGGATTGCTTGATGACCGGGTATTGCAACTTCAGGCACTTCGGCCAAGTTATGTCGCACGGGTCAATGCGGTACTCAATAGACCACCCAATACAGAGATCGAATCTGATTTGGTGCTGCCAAACCACTTCGCGTCACTTTCTGCAGAGGAGTTGTCGGTGATTGCTGAGGATTGGAGCCCTGTGCTTCAATCGATCGAGCAACGCATTGAGCAGCAACGAATTTTGAGCGATGTTGCTCGTAAGAATGGGTATCCAGACTTGACGGTTGGGATTGACTACATCATCACTGATGAAGCGATGAACCCAACGATCCCAGAAAGCGGCGATGATCCGATCTTGGTCAGCTTCGGAATCAATCTCCCAATCTGGAGAGAGAAATACGATGCAGAGGTTCGAGAGACGATCGCTCGTCGATTATCGATCAGCCGAGAACTCGATGCCAAGAACAACTCGATTGACGCACAAATTTATCAGGCGTGGTTTGAGCATGTCGATGCCGACCGTCGCGTTCGTTTGTATGAACACTCACTGATTCCCAAAGCCCAGGAATCTCTTTCTGCGTCATTGGCGGGGTTCCGAACCGGAGATTCAGAGTTTCTTGATCTCTTGGATACCGAGCGAACGCTGTTGGAGTTTTCCATCGCCGCTGAACGGGCCCGGGCCAATCGAGGCAAGGCCCTTGCCAAACTCAACCGACTCGTCGGACGAGCAATTCCCACAACCATTGACGCGACATTTGACGAATCATTTTCAACCCAACCTGATCATTCAAATACTGACGAGGCCCAACCATGAGTACTGCACGAAGCAAAGCATTGACCATTCTCCGTTGGATATGGAACCGCATATCGGCAGCCGTGGCACTGGTTCTCATTGTCGGAGCATTGATTGTTGGATACCAACTCGGGACCCCCACCGCCGTCGTGGTTGACGCCAGAGATGACACGAACGCCGAAGAAGGTGATGGTGAATCCCAGCAGATGTACACTTGCTCGATGCACCCTTCGGTTCGACTTCCTGATCCTGATGCCAAGTGTCCAATCTGTTTTATGGACTTGATCCCCGTTGTTGAAGATGCTGGAGATGGTGGCAATCCGATGCGGATGACACTCTCCGAATCGGCCAAGACCATGAGCAAAATCGAAACCGCGAAGGTTGGACGCTTTTTCCCATCAGCAGAAACCCGGCTCTATGGCAACCTTGTCTATGACGAAACCTCCGTAGCCCGACTCAGTGCGTACTTTCCTGGACGAATCGAGCGACTCTTTGTAAATTACATTGGCGTGACGGTCCAAAAAGGCGACCATCTTGCTGAGATGTACAGCCCTGATTTGATTGCTGCCTTTGAGGAACTTCGACAAGCCAAAAGTTCGTATGAATCTTCGACCGGTGGAAGCGAGTTCCTTCGGAGCACATCGAGCCAAACGCTCACGGCAGCCCGCGAAAAACTTCGGCTCTTTGGCATAAACCAAGAACAAATTGAGAAAATTGAATCAGGCGACTTCAGCTCTGACGAATTGACCATCTTTGCACCGATCGGTGGCGTGGTGACCCACCTGGCGGTACGCGATGGCGACTACCTCAAGATGGGTGATCCGATTGCGACCGTATCTGATCTTTCTCGACTTTGGCTCGATCTTGAAGCGTATGAATCGCAGTTGCCATTGCTTCGATGGGGAATGCCGGTGACCTTTACGGTTGAAGCCCATCCTGGCGAAGTGTTTACTGGACGAATTTCATTTATTGAGCCCATGGTTGACGAACGAACACGCACTGCGGCGGTTCGCGTGGCCGTTGACAATGCAGACATGCACCTCAAACCAGGGATGTTTTCTACGGCGGTGGTTCGATCAAAGGTTGCTGCCAATGGCGCGGTGATTGCTGATGAACTTGCTGGACGATGGGTCAGCCCAATGCACCCGACCAATGTCAGTGATACGCCTGGACAGTGTGGCGTGTGTGGAATGGATATGGTCCCTGCCGAATCGCTCGGTGTTGTGGCAGACACTTCTCAGATTGAAGTACCTTTGGTCATCCCCAGAACAGCGGTGTTGTTCACTGGAACTCGCTCAGTGGTGTATTTGAGTATTCCCGATCAAGAACAACCGACCTATGAAGGACGAGTCGTTGAGCTCGGAACACGGGCCGGGGAGTTTTATACAGTGCGATCTGGACTTGAAGAAGGCGATGAGGTTGTTGTTCATGGTGCATTCCGCATCGATAGTGCCATGCAGATTATTGCCAAGCCAAGCATGATGATGCCCAGCGGTGGCGGTGGAGGCGGGGGCCATAACCACGGTGGGAGTCCTTCCAATATGCCGAAAATGGATATGGCAACCTCTGTTCCTGAAGTATTTATTGAGGGTTTGAACCCTGTATACGCTGCGTATCTCCAAGCACAAGAACGATTGGCCGACGATGACTTGAGCGGATTCCTTGAAGCTGCATCAAATCTAAAAACCTCTACAGAATCTGTGGAAGTTGTTGGGTTGGTTGGTGAACCGTTGGGAATTTGGCGTCGATCTTCCTCGACTCTTTCACTTGGTTCTGCCGTCACCACGATTGACGATGCTCGGGTTGAGTTCAAGAAAATGACCGATGCAATTCTCGCCCTTGAAAAACAGTTTGGCCACTCCGAAAATGAAACTTGGAATATCGCGTATTGCTCAATGAAGAAAGCAAGTTGGATGCAACGCGGCACCGTAGTCCTCAATCCATATTATGGCGACATGATGCTCAACTGTGGCGAAATCCAAGACTCGCTCCCTCCAATCGGTGGTCAAATCAATGAAAACACCAACGACATGAACAGCGACGAGCACAAGGGGCACACGAATGACTGATCCAAATCCACCTTCTAACCCCGGTCTGGTCAATCGTTTGATCCGGCTCTGCCTGGAACAAAAAATCGTTGTGGTGTTGCTTCTGCTCATCATGGTACTCTGGGGCGTGATGGTCGCGCCATTTGATTGGAAGATTGGCGATCTCCCGCGATCGCCTGTCCCGGTCGATGCGATCCCTGATATCGGGGAAAATCAACAGATTGTCTTTACCGAATGGACGGGGCGGTCGCCTCAGGATATTGATGATCAGATTTCGTATCCGATGACCGTTGCTCTATTGGGCATCCCAGGTGTCAAGGACATCCGAAGTTATTCGGTGTTCGGATTTTCAACGATTTATATCGTGTTTGAAGATAATATTGAGTTTTATTGGTCCCGTTCGCGTGTACTCGAAAAACTCAACTCGCTCCCCTCCGGTACGCTCCCCCCTGGAGTGACCCCTGCGTTGGGACCCGACGCAACGGCACTGGGTCAAGTGTTCTGGTACACGCTTGAAGGCCAAGACAAAGAGGGGAATCCGACCGGTGGTTGGGAGCCCGACGAACTTCGATCAATCCAAGATTTTACGGTCAAATATCAACTCGCCGGTGTTGAAGGGGTCAGCGAAGTGGCTTCGATTGGTGGATTTATCCGTGAATACCAGGTCGATGTCAATCCCGATGCGATGCGAGCCGCTGGGATCACACTCAAGCAAGTGATCAATGCG
>JALSHW010000060.1 GCA_026982035.1 Phycisphaerales bacterium
AATGCCAATGGCTGCACCATAAAAACAACGCCAATAACGCTGTAAACTACTGAAAACACAGTGGTTTTGTTGCTTTGTAAATGGGGCGTTTTCGGCGTAAATCCAGGCCAAAGAACGGGGCTGGGCCTATGATACTCAGCCCCGTCAATCGGCACTTTCTCGAGCTCTTTGCGAGCTTTGAGGTGCCAGCCAATCCCTTCACAAGCCGATCTCCGGAGACCCAGTTTCATGAGCGATGACCACAGCAACACGCCTCCCAACGACGATGCAGACCAAACCAATTCCGACACCCCCCTCGGCGGCGGGTTTGTACTCGATCTGGACATCGAACGCGAGTTGCAAGATTCCTACCTGACCTACGCAATGAGTACCATCATGGATCGGGCACTCCCCGATGTGCGTGATGGACTCAAACCATCCCAACGCCGCATCCTCGTGGCGATGAACGATCTCAATCTGCGTCCAAACAAGAAGCACCTCAAATGTGCCAAAATCTGTGGCGATACCTCAGGCAACTACCATCCGCACGGCGAATCGGTCATCTACCCAACCATGGTCGGAATGGCCCAAAATTGGAAAATGAACACCCCGATGGTCCAGCCCCAAGGGAACTTCGGCTCCATCGACGGCGACCCACCCGCAGCCATGCGGTACACCGAAGCCCGCATGACCCACGCATCCATGGACATGATGCAGGACCTCAAACTCTCCACAGTCGACTACATCCCCAACTACGACGACCGCTTGATGGAGCCAACGGTTTTGCCCGCCAAGTTCCCAAACCTGCTGGTCAACGGCGGCATGGGCATCGCCGTGGGCATGGCAACCAGCTTGCCTCCGCACAACCCCTCTGAAATACTCGACGCGATCATCCGCCTGGTCAACAAGCCAGAGATCGAACTGCTCGAACTGATGACCGACGAACTCGATGAAGACGGCACCGTCGTCCGTCGAGGCGTCCAAGGCCCTGACTTCCCGACTGGCGGACGAATCTTGGGTCGCAAGGGCATCATGGAGGCCTACACCTCCGGGCGCGGGCGCGTCACCGTCCGAGGCAATCTCCATGTCGAAGAAATGAGACCCGGACGCGATCAACTGGTGATCGACGAAATCCCATACTCGCTCGTTCAGAACTCGTTGGTTGAGAAAATTGTCGATGCCGTCAAAGACGAGCGGATCACCGACATCGCTGATGTTCGCAACGAATCGGGTCGCAATGCCCAGACGCGGATTGTCATCGAACTCAAACGCGGCGCCGACCCTGCGGTCGTTGAGAACCAGTTGTATCAATGCACCCCATTGCAACAAACCTTCAGCATCATCAACATCGCGTTGGTCAACCGCCAGCCCCGGACGATGGGGCTCAAGCAGTTGATGGAATGCTTTGTCGATCATCGCATCGAGGTGATTACGCGCCGGACTGAACATTTGCTCCGTGAAGCCAAGAAACGGGCTCATGTCCTCGAAGGCATGATCTACGCCGTGGTGGATATTGACGAGATCATCAAGCTCATCAAGGGTTCTAAGACCCGCGAAGAAGCCATCGGCAAATTGATGGAACGCCGATACACGATCCCCGCCGATCACCCGGCCGCCTCGCTGATCCCGAAACGATTGATGGCGATGGTTCGATCCGCCGACGATCGTGGCGGCACCGCATTGACCCGTGTCCAGGCCGAGACCATCGGTGCGATGCGACTCCTCCAACTCGTCGGGCTCGAAATCGAACGCCTCGTCAAGGAATATTCCGAACTGGTCATCGAGATCGAGGGCTACGAAGCGATCCTCGCCAATCACCGCATGATTCTTGACATCATTGTCGAAGATTGCGAAGAGATGAAAGCCAAGTTTGGTCGTGACCGTCTGACCTCCATCGAAGACGCCGCGGGCGACATCGACATCGCGGCGTTGATCCAAGAACAAGACATGGCCGTCACCATCTCGCACCAGGGCTATGTCAAACGGGTTCCGCTGGAAACCTACCAAGCCCAAGGGCGAGGCGGCAAAGGCATCAAAGCGTCGGATTCCAAAGACGATGACTTTATCGAACACCTGTTCGTGGCATCGACCCACGACGACCTGCTCTGCTTTACCGATTCAGGCCGTGTGTTCAAACTCAAAGTCTACGAACTTCCCGAGATGACCCGGACCAGCAAAGGCCGACCAATCATCAACTACATCGACCTCAAAGACGGCGAACGCACCTGCGCCTACCGCGCCATCAAAGATTTCGAATCCGGCTCACACTTCCTGACCTTCGTCTCCAAACGCGGAATCGTCAAACGCACCGCACTCAAAGAGTACCGCAATGTCAATCGTTCAGGACTCATCGCGGTGGGCCTCAAAGAAGACGATGCGTTGTTCAATGTCCGATTGACCACAGGCGTCGATGACATCATGCTCGTGGCGTCCAATGGCATGGCGATCCGGTTCAATGAGCAAAATGTCCGACTCATGGGTCGATCGGCGGCCGGGGTCAAAGGAATCGAACTCGGCGGCGATGCCGAGATCGTCGGGATCGTCCGTGTACCAATGGTCGCCGATGAAGAAGATTCGGAAATCACCCACACCTCCCAAGATGCTCTTGAGCGTGGATTGAGCGTCCTGACCATCTGCGAACATGGCTACGGCAAACGAACACTCGTCGATGAATACCGCGTCGCCCCTGAGAACGGCCCAATGCGGAGCCAGTCCCGAGGCGGCAAAGGACGAGGCGACATCAAAATCACCACACGAAATGGCAAAGCCGTCGTCGCGGTGGGGGTCTACGACACCGACGATGTGGTCGTGATCTCCCGTGGAGGTCTCTTGGTGCGAATGGCCGCCGATTCAATCTCCCGGATTGGTCGAGGAACCCAAGGCGTCCGCGTCGTCGGGCTCAAGGGTGATGACCGCGTGATCGCCGCAGCACGGGTTGAAGAAACAGATGATTCGAGTTCCGATTCAGAGTCCGGCACCGATGCTGATCCTGGTACAACCCAAGAATAACCAAGCAGGAAGGACGGGCTCCCATGTCCATCGACTGGTCTACAGACATCGCCATCGCCAACCTCGCCGACGAACCAGCGTTGTCTGACGAACTTGGATCCATCATCGAGCGGATCGAAGACTCAGGCGACCCGCCCCACATTGTGCTGGACTTCCACGAAGTCACCTATGTCAATTCGTCCAACATCGCCCAACTGCTCCGCATGCGCAAACTGCTCGAAGAACACAGTCGGCGATTGGTCCTCTGCTCGGCTACCGATGAAGTCATGTCCGTACTGGTGGTCACCGGGCTCAATAAAGTATTCTACTTCGCCCCCGATACACTCACGGCCATCGCCTCTGTGCAAATCCAAGACGCCCCCGCTTCGGATTGATTTGACCAAGAAAGCAGATTGAGGATGAACTATGCCTTTGATGACTCTCTTTGTCATCGGCAATCGTCTTATGGATCATCAACACGCTGAATCTACGCTGAGCCCGTTGATCAACTCATCGACGGCAGCAGAGCGTTTGGAAGTCGGCGCGATGAACAAAGCCGTGATGTCATCGGGCTGATGAAGTGAGCCCATCTGCAAGTCAAGATTGTCTTCAAGGACCTGGACCGATTCGTTGAGATTTCCTGCATCATTGCCTGCAATGCTCAAACGCGAAATATAAGTCTGCGTGGGTCGCTTTCGATCATGCTCATCATCGGCGTTGTTGGGAAAGGCAACCTCAAATCCATCAGAATAAAACACAAGCACATCACCCGGATCAAGAGTAATAGTCGTTTGCTGGAACTCGACATCACTGAAAATACCAAGCAAAGGCCCCTGAGAATCAACCATCTCAGTCTTGCCCGTCTTGGCACGCACGACAAGGGCTGGCGGATGACCCGCCCCAGCAATGGTCACCTCGTTCTTGGATTTGTCATAGACCGCATACATCGCCGTGGCAAATCTCGCATTTTCCCCGGCATGTTGAGACATGGTGTTGTTGAGTCGCCGCAATGCTTCTGCCGGTTCGACGATCGTGGCATCTGGACCTGATCCATCAATCTTGCGAAGCCCTTGGGTGATGACCATGGTCATAAGCGCGGCGGGAACCCCATGCCCAACCGCATCGGCCAGGAAAAATGCCGAGCGGTGTTCATCAAGTTGTGCAATATCGTAAATATCACCAGACACATACGACGCAGGTCGATAGATAATGCCCAAATCAATCCCATGAATATCTGGTGTCCCAGAAGGGAGATATTCACGCTGGATGTTCGCAGCTGATTGGAGTTCATCATGGAGTTTGGCAACTTCATTCTGGACGCCACTGATGGTCATCTCGCTGAGCCGAAGATCGGTGTTGAGTCGTTGGAGGGCCGGTTGGCGTTGGGCAAGTGTCCGGAGCATCATCGCTGCGTCTTTGGCCGAAGTGGTCATCGGTTCACACAGAATCCCCTCGGCCTGCATAAATGACCGAACCCGTGATTGCCCATCATCGACCAACACCAACGCAGCAGCAAGCGATTGGGAAAGAATATCCATCAACTGGCTCACAACCCGATCTGGATCATGTTCTGAGAGAATAATGATGGCCGGGGAATTCGACACGCTCTTGATCTGCGGAGCATTGAGAACATCACAGAGCAGAGCCGGAAAGACACCGAGTCCGTGTTTGGATAACTCTTCACGGAGTTCACGCGACCACCCAGGGGTCGTTTGGTCCATCCGCTCAAGCTCCACGCCAATAACCTGAGGCCCATCAAATGGGTGTTGAGTACATCCAGCGAGTTTCATCGACATACAGCAGCCCTCCGAGCATGACCTGACAAGCCAACTCATCAGAGAAGATCGGATCAATCACCCAAGGTATGTCTGTTCTGCACGAAATCAGGTGGCCACGACCAACCAACGCTCGCCCAACCCGAAACCATCGT
>JALSHW010000061.1 GCA_026982035.1 Phycisphaerales bacterium
GTATACATGGCGGATTGAATACGAACAATATCCTACTACATTTGGTTTGAAGAATGCAAGGGGAATCCGAAGTATGTCTTTGGATGGACGGCGATCATACGGGGGGTGCCTTGGGAGCGATTTCGGGCGGATTGTGGGGGTATTGGGGTGGGTTGGTCGATACGGGGCTGTTATGGCACAGTCTACAAAGAAGCGGAAATCTGGGAAGCCCTACAAGGTGAAGGATCGGTCGGACTCGGCGTCGGAGGGGCGGGTTTTGGCTGGTTGGGTGGGGTGGTTGGCTTTAGGGGCGGTGTGGATGTTCCTTTTTGCGGGGTTGGTGAGCTTTGATGTGGGGGATGCGCCGTCGCATGTGGTGTATCCGCATAATGGGTTGACGCAGAACTGGACGGGGCCGATGGGGGCGTATGTGTCGTATGGGTTGTTGCGGGTGTTTGGGTATGGGATTGTGATCCCGATGATTTTTGTTGCGGTGATGTTGGTGCTCAAGATTGTGGGGCGGCCGATGAGTCAGCCGGGGATTCGGGCGGTGGGGGCGTTGGTGTTGACGGCTTCGTTGAGTACATTGCTTGGGGTGTTGGTGCCGAACTGGGGGGTGATTCCGGGGTTGAGTGGGGGGACGATTGGTCGGGTTGGTGCTGGTGAGTTGGTGCCGAGGTTTGCGGTGGTGGGGACCTTGGTGTGGGTTGGGGTGTTGACGGTGATTGGGTTGTTGGTGGCGTGTGATCGGTATTTGTGGGAGGTGCCTGTTGCGATGTGGCGGAAGATTGCGCCTGGATTGGCGTTGACGGGTCGGGGTGCGGGGAAGATTGCGGGAACGGTTGCGGGGCAGGCCAACAGTGCGGCTGGGGTTGCTTCGGTTGGGACGCGGAAGGCGGGGGGCGGGTTGCTTGGTGGGCTTACGGGGTTGATGCGTAGGACCAAGCCGGTGATGGTGCGGGTTAATGATATTGATGAGACGATGGTGGAGATGAAGCCAGTCGAAGATGAGGTGCCGTTGCCGAGGGGGAAGAAGCCGCGGCGTGTGGTGACTCCGGTGCCTCAGCAGGTTGAGGATGATGATGAGGAGGATGTTGTTGGTGCGCCACAGGTGTTTGATCGTGAGAAGTTGCGTGAGAAGATTGATGCGTTGCCGGTGCGTTTTGCGCAGAAGAATATGGAGATGGCGACGGATGCGGATTTGGCGGAGTACCAGGATGTGCAGTCGCTTGAGGGGTATCGTTTTCCGCCGATGGATTTGTTGGAGGAGCCGGAGGTTGGGTTTAATGAGAAGTTGGAGGATTTGGTGCGGGGGCAGGCCGAGGCGCTTGAGCATGCGTTGACGCAGTATCGGATTGATGGGGAGGTTGTGGATATTGAGTCGGGGCCTGCGATTACGCTGTATCATATTCGGCTTGCGCCGGGGACGAAGGTGTCGCAGATTAGTGGGATTGAGAGTGATCTTGCGCGAGCTTTGAGGGCGGTGAATATTCGGGTGGTGTCGAATATGGAAGGGCGGGACACGATTGGGATTGAGGTTCCGAATCCGACCAAGGAGCGGGTGCGGCTCAAGGAGTTGATGAGCAATCGGAGCAAGTTTGAGGATATGAAGTTGCCGATGTTCCTTGGGAAGGATGCGTCGGGTGAGCCGTTGATTTCGGATTTGACGAAGATGCCTCATATGTTGATTGCGGGGACGACGGGTTCTGGTAAATCGGTGTGTATGAACACGATTATTATGAGTTTTTTGTATACGAAGAAGCCCAATGAACTGAAGTTGGTTTTGGTTGATCCCAAGATGGTGGAGATGTCGCAGTTTAAGGATATTCCGCATTTGATGTGTCCTGTGGTGACGGAGATGCCCAAGGCGGCGGCGATTTTGGAATGGGCGATGACGAAGATGGATGAGCGGTATGAGTTGCTTGCGGCTGCTGGCGTGCGCGATATTGCTGGGTACAACGAGTTGGAGTGGGATGAGTTGAAGGAGCGGCTTGATATTCAGACTGAGGAGAAGGCGGCGCGGACGCCGAAGCAGTTGCCTTATATGGTGTTTATTATTGATGAACTTGCGGATTTGATGATGACGACCAAGGAGGTTGAGGGTTCGATTATTCGGATTGCTCAGAAGGCGCGTGCGGTGGGGATTCACTTGATTTTGGCGACGCAACGGCCTCAGGCCAATGTGGTGACGGGGTTGATTAAGTCGAATATGCCTTGCCGGATTGCGTTTAAGGTTGCGTCGGGGATGGATTCTCGGATTGTTTTGGATCAGAAGGGTGGGGAGTTGTTGCTTGGGCAGGGGGATATGTTGCAGTTGTCGCCGAGCAGTCATAAGTTGTCGCGGGCGCAGGGGACGCTGGTGGATGACAAGGAGATTCGTCGGGTGGTGAAGTTCTTGAAGGATATTGCGGGGCCGAGTTTTGAGCGGTCGTTGATGCAGGTTAAGGGTGAGGGTGGGTCTGATGAGGATCGGTTGATTGCGACGGAGAATAATTCTTCGGCGTCGCTTGCGGCGGCTCAGGAGGATCCGTTGTTTGATCGGGCGGTGGAGATTGTGCTTGAAACGAAGCGTGGGTCGGTGTCGTTGTTGCAACGGCGGCTGGCGATTGGGTATACGCGGGCATCGCGGTTGATTGATTTGATGGGGATTGCTGGGATTATTTCGGCGCATAATGGGTCGCAGGCGCGGAATGTGATGATTTCGGTTGAGGAGTGGGCGTTGATGAAGGAGATGGCTGCGGAGATGGAGGCCGAGCAACGGGCTGGCGGGGTGGTGGCTGAGGGGGCTGGTGTGCGGTATGGGGATGATCCTGAGGATGCGCATCAGGGGACGGTGTTTATTGAGGATGATGTTGAAGAGGCCGATGAAGAAGATGAAGGGCTTGAGGCGGCGGAATCTGATATTGATGCGGTGCCCTTTGAGGTTGGGGTGAATCAGAAGGCGGTGGAGGTTGTGGGGCGGATTGATGATGTGGAAGAAGATGTGGAAGAGGATGGGGTTGATGAGGAGATTGAGGACGAGTATGAGGTCGAAGATGAGGTTGAAGAAGAGGATGAGTATGAGGTCGAGGATGGTCTTGAGGAGGGTGAGGACGAGGAGGAGTGGGACGAGGAGGGTGTTGACGGGGTTGAAGATGAGGCCGAGGGTGAGGATGAGGAGGAGGATGTTGAGTATGAGTATGTCGATGAGGATGGGAATCCGATCGACCCGGAGGATATGGAGGGGGATGAGTATGAGGAGGAGGAGGATGAGTCTTTGGCTGAATCATCTTCATGATGGGTGATTTGGGGGGATGAGGGGGATTTGTCGATATTTTGTGTGGGATTTGAGGGGTTGGGGGGGGTGTGGTGAAAGAATTCACTTTCAAAGGGTGAAACTCTGGTTGGTGGGTTCCTATAGAAGTACGATAGGGTTGGTTGCAGAACCGTTCGGGACAGGCCCGGGGCGATGCGGCTGATATGCACAGAAACCAAGATTGCTCATATGAAAGGGCTTTTCCGATGTTGACTTCACTGAGATCCTCTAAAATTTATTCTGTATCCCGTTGTCCAATGGCGGCTGTGGCTGGTGGTTCGTTGGCGTTGCTTTCGGTGCCTGCTTTGGCGGGGACGCCTCAGGCGATGACTTTGGTGCCTGATGATGCTGCTGTGGTGGTGGTGATTCCGAACCTTGGGGAGTTGCTGGGGGATATTGACGCGATCAATGCGATGATGGGGCCTATGGGGAAGATGGAGGTGACGATGGGGACTTCGATGCTGCGTGGGATGCCTGGGATTGATCTTGGTGGTTCTGCAGCGGTTGTTTTGGATTTTGATGGCGATTTTGAGAATGAGCCCGATGCGGTGGTGATGGTGCCTGTGTCGAGTTTTGCTGATTTGACGCGGGGGCTTGAGCCAGTGGACGGGATTGTGGAGTTCCCGATGGGGGGCGACATGATTTATTTCCGTGACCTTGGGAATGGATATGCGGCGATGAGCAATGTGGGGGAGATAGTTTCTGATTTTGTGCCTGCGTCGAAGTCGATGGAGGAAGCTCAGGCGATGTTGGGGACTGCTGGGAGCCGGGTTGCCAATGACAACGATGTGATGGTGTACCTGAACTTTGATGCGGTGCGTCCGATGTTGGAAGAATCGTTTGCTGAACTTGAAGCCCAAGGGGACATGGTTGAGATGATGGGTGGGGCTCAGGCGGCTCAGGGTTTTGATACTTTTGTGAATTTGTACAAGACAGCGGTCAAGGATGGACATGCGGCGGTGAGTGGGATGAGCTTTGATGCGGGGTCTGGGTTTGCCTTTGATTTTGGGCTGCAGTTTCGTGAGGGGAGCGATTCGGCGGCGATGTTTCATAATGATGGGGATTCGGGATCGTATTTTGACCGGGTGCCTGAGATGGACTTTTTCTTTGCCCAGGCCTTTGACTTGCGGGGTGAGGGGATTCAGGCGATGATGTCTGGGTATCTGGAGATGATTGAAAAATTTGATACCACTGGGATGATGTCGGGGATGGGGTTTGAGACGATGATCAAGGAGTTCCAGGGTGGGGCTCAGGTGATGGGCGCGACGAACATCATGGCGATGAATGGGATTTTGGCCAACACGGTGATGTACACCGAGGGGGTCAATGCTGATGATGCGATTGGTGCGATGAAGGGGATGTACGGTTCGATGGGTGATATGGAGATGCCTGGGATGGGCGTTTCGGCTTCGTTTTCTGAAGAGGCCTCGACGGTCAATGGGGTTGAGGCGTATTCGCATTCGATGAGTTTTGAGATTGATCCGGCGATGGCTGGTGGTGGTGGGTTTGGGGCTCCTGATCCGGCGATGATGTTGCAGATGATGTATGGGCCGAGCAAGGGGCCTGCGGGGTATGTTGCCAAGGCGGGCAAGGGGATGGTGGTGACTTTC
>JALSHW010000062.1 GCA_026982035.1 Phycisphaerales bacterium
TCTTGATCTTGATGTAAAAATGCTTCCTAAAGATAAAAAAACCTGTCTATTTCTGATTTTCGTCTTTGATTGACACGATCTCATCTGGTACGGTGCATCGTGTAGCTCCAAGCAACTCAACAAGTGTGGGAAATCATGAATCGCATACTGGTTATCGTGACTGCTCTTTTGGGCATGGCTCTTGTGTCTTCAATGGCCTTGGCCCAGCCCACCAGTTTCACCTATCAAGGCACCCTTGACGACAACGGCGCCCCGGCTGACGGCATCTATGACTTTGAGTTCAACCTCTTTGCCGCCGCAAGCGGAGGCGCATCGCTGGGCACCTCGACCTCATCCACAGTCGATGTGGTCGGAGGCCTTTTTTCGGTGCAACTCGACTTCGGGGCCGCGACCTTTGATGGCTCCGACCGATTCCTTGAAATCAGCACCCGGTTCAATGGCGACCCGACCTTCACCACACTGACTCCCCGCGTTCCCATTGACTCAGTGCCCTACGCGACATTCGCCGCCAATGCCGATGTCGCCAACTTCGCTTTCGACGGTCCATTCGCTCCCAGAGACACCACGCCTCAGTCAAGCAATGGCGGCGGCACACAACAACTCTTTGCAACACTGTCGGTCCCCGCCGCTGGTCAATTCACCAATGTTGAACTTAACTTCCCCATCACCATCTCTCGCCCAGCGTTCAACAATACAGTCGAACTCACTGAAGGCGACTATCTTCCTTTCCAAATAGAAGTCTCTCAACCCTTGGTTCCCAACTCGCCTTGGATCGATTTGTACGCCCAGCAAGAAACACAAGTCAGCATCGAACTTCAAATCGGGGGAATCCCCGCCCAGAATCTCACAACCTTTCTCTTCCAAAATGGAACGGTGACCGGACATCGACTGATTCAAAATGGACCAACTTTGCGAGAAGCTCTTGAGATTTCCTTTGGACCAGCACCGAATCCAGTTCCTCCACAAACACCACTGAGCAACTTCGTCACCCGTACCGCCAGCTCATTTATCGAAAATGGCCCAGGCCCCTTTGCACCTTACCTTGGAGGCACCTCGGTTCGCGCGGGATCCTTCACCCTTTCATACGGCGGATTTACCCCCCCATATTCGAGCATTGGTGCCTTTCCGATCGAACGCCGGGGCTTCGTCCCAGTACAACCAAACAATGAAAAAAGTCAATCCGAACCTTTGATGATGCTCCACAATATCTTTGCGGATCGTTTCAATACGATGTGGGATCATCTCTCGATGAACAATGGTTCAGCATCAACTGAAAGAATCACAATCAGCGAAAATGGAACCATGATCTGGCAGCCGCCTATGAATCCGAACGGTGGTGCGGCAATCACCCAATGGCAACTCCGCATGGCCGACGATGGCGGGCTCTTTGAAACCTATCAAATCGAGTATGTCGCTGAACCCGGTTTTTTGCCCTAAGGCCAGTCCCCCGAAGCCTTCCCTCCCCCCTATTCCCCCCTACAGGTCGCCTCCTAAGATTTGACCATGCCCATACAAAAATACCAACGCTTCGCCATCGCCCTGCTCACACTGACCACACTTTGGGGATGCAGTTCCTCAAACACATATCACCAAGCGTCATCGACAACAACACCTCAACGGCTCTTTGCTGATGTCTTCACGCTTTGTACCGAATTTCCCGACCGCAATATCACTGATTGGGAACAACTTACCAAAGCCGGCGCGTGGATCACCAATCGATTCATTCGGCTTGGCTATCAAATCGAGATCGAGCCACTCCCCATTCCCGCCAAAGGCGAAGGATGGACGACCAACACCATCGCCACACTCCTCGGCACCACCCATCCCGAAGAAATCATCGTCATCGGCGCCCACTACGACACCGAAATCAACACCCCCGGCGCCGACGACAACGCCTCAGGCGTCGCCGTCATGCTCGAACTCGCCAGAAGATTCGCCAACAACCCGCAACCAAGAACCATCCGCTTCATCGCCTTCACCAACGAAGAAAACTCCAACTCAATCAACACAGGCATGGGCTCACTCACCAGCGCACGCAACTCCAAAGATCGAGGCGACCACATCATCGCCATGCTCTCACTGGAAATGCTCGGCTACTACTCCGATGAACCCAACTCCCAAACCTACCCCTTCCCAAGAGAAATGGCCCAACAACTCGGGCTCGACCTCCCCACCGTCGGCAACTTCATCGCCATCGTCGCCAGAACCAACGACGAACCTTTGGTCGCTCAACTCGCCCAGTCCATGTCCCAAGCCGGGACAATCCCAGTCGTCGCCGCTCCTTTGCCGCCCCAAATCCCCGCCATCTACCGCTCCGACCACGCCAACTACTGGCTCCACGGCTACCCCGCCGCGATGATCACCGACACCAGCCAATACCGAACCCCGCACTACCACAAAATGACCGACACCCCCAACACACTCGACTACAACCGAATGGCCGCGGTCGCCGACGCCCTCGAATCCGCCGTTCATTCACTCACAAACAAGTGACGGGTGCCACCACTCGCATTCTTACACGCAATAGTGTCTTAGGTCGTGTCTGATGGCTCGGTTCTTGGTGGCCCGGCTCGCCGAGCCGGGTTCTTTTTTTGTGCAAATAAACTAAAAATGAAGACCCGGTTCGGCGAACCGGGCCACCGCAAATTGACATTTTGGAGCCGTCAGGCACACTTAGTACACTGTGCGTATAAAAACACCACTGCGCATAAGAATGCGAGTGGTGGCACCCAGAAAATCACATCAGCAACAAAAACCCCGCCAAACAACGGGGCTTTCAATCTTAAATTTTGGGGGGTTGGGGGGTTGGGGGGTTAGCCCTTGATGCCAGCGACCGTTGCAATCGTAAAGCGTTGGCGGTGGCCGGTTTTGCGTTGGTAGGTGCTTTTGGTGCGGAACTTGTGAATAAAGAGTTTGTCGCCCTTACGCATTGGTTCGGTGATCTCGAGGGTGACGGTCGCGCCTTTGATGTAGGGTGCGCCAAGTTTGGCGTCGCCGCCAACGGTGCCGAGGACGAGGACTTTGTCGATTTCGATTTTGTCGCCGACTTTGGATTCGCCGCTGTTGTAGAGGTCGATGTAGATGGATTCACCTTCGGTGACTTTGCGTTGGCCGCCGGATTCTTCGATGATTGCGTAGGTGTCTGTATTGGTATCTGTTTTCTTAGCCATGTTGGGGGGTGCTCCGTTCAGCTGCCGCGTAAGTCCGGGGTAGGCCATGCTTTGGACTACTTGTGACCCGTCATACTTCGGGGGGGTTGGGGTCGAGATGATAGCCCGGCCACCATCAAGAGTCGATCCATTCGTGAATCAACCCCATTTTTCATCTCTCAAGACCGAAAATCGCCTATTCCGCCGCCGCCTGGGCCTTGCTCTTGGCGATCCTCGCGTCACGCTTCCGGATCGACTCGCTCAAATGCACCTTCCGCATCCGAACAGTCTTGGGCGTCAACTCCACAAGCTCATCCTCTTCAATGTATTCGAGCGATTGCTCCAACGAAAGATCACGCGGGGCCTTCAAAGTCACCGTCGCCTCCTTATTGGCCATCCGCATGTTGTCGAGTTGCTTCTGCCGAGCGATGTTCACCGTCATATCAAGATGCCGGTTCGCCTCGCCGATCACCTGACCGGCGTACACCTTCTCACCAGGACGCACAAACAGTACGCCGCGTTCGTGGAGGAGCTGGGCCGCGTACGAAGTGACCGGACCGGTTTCCGAGGCGATCAACACCCCACAATGCCGAACCGGACGCTCACCCGTCAAAGGCACAAACTTCAAGAAAGTATGATGCATAATCCCTTCGCCTTGCGTCGCATTCAAAATGCGGCTGCGCAACCCGATCAACGCACGCGAAGTAATCTCAAACACACAATGCGTCAACCCATCACCCCGTGGCTCAACCTTAACCACCTCACCCTTGCGCTCCCCAACAAGCTGCATCACACTCCCAACAGTCTCATCAGTCGTATCGACCACCAGTTCTTCAACGGGCTCACACTTGACCCCATCAATTTCTTTTTCAATCACAATCGGCCGACCCACCGCAAGCTCAAAGCCCTCCCGCCGCATCGTCTCCAAAAGAATCCCAAGATGCAACAACCCACGCCCCGACACAATAAACTCATCCATCGTCCGCCCAGGCGAAACCGCCAGAGCCACATTATGCTCAAGCTCCCGCTCCAAACGAGTCCGAATCTGCCGCGATGTGACGAACTCACCCTCATTCCCCGAAAACGGCGAATCATTAACCCGAAAGCTCATCGAAATCGTCGGCTCATCAATCGCCACAAGATCCATAGGCACCGGATAATCAGGATCGCAAATCGTGTCCCCAATATCAAGCCCTTCAATCCCTGAAATCGAACACAAATTCCCTGCACCAATCGAATCGACATTCACCTTGCCCAACCCTTTGAACCCCTGAAGCGTCACGACCTTGGCCTTCTTGGTCGTCACCTTCCCCGAAGAATCCTGCTTGACGAGCGCAATCGGTTGCCCCGATTTGATCGTCCCCTGCGTGACGCGCCCAATCCCGATCCGACCAACATATTCTGAGAAACCAAGCGTCGTAATCTGCATCTGCAACGGCTTCTCAAGATACACATCAGGATGCGGAATATGTTCAACAATCGCCTGGAACACAGGACGCAAATCCGTCCCCTTGGTCTCCCCATCCCACTCATCAATCGCCCAACCATCACGAGCCGATGCATACACCACCGGGAAATCCAAAATATCATCTTCAGCACCAAGAGCCGCCAGCAAATCAAACACTTCACCAATCACACGATCAGGATCACCATCAGGCCGATCACACTTGTTGATCACCACCACCGGCTTCAATCCCGCCTCAAGCGCCTT
>JALSHW010000063.1 GCA_026982035.1 Phycisphaerales bacterium
CCGGGGACGATGACGACGCTCTTGGCGTTTCGGATGAGGTCTACGGTGCCATCGACTTTGATTTCGGTGTGTTCGCCTTCGATTGCGACTGCTGTGCCTTCGGCAGCACCAAAGCCGCCCATGATGACACTGATGAAGGAGCGGTTCATGCCTTTGCACATGATGTAGCTGAGGATCGCGCCGCTTGATCCCACCAAGGCACCGGTGATGATCAGGAGGTCATTGGAGAGCATAAACCCGGCGGCTGCGGCGGCCCAGCCGGAATAGCTATTGAGCATGGAGACAACGACGGGCATGTCCGCGCCGCCGATGGCCATGACCATGTGGATTCCAAAGAGACCTGTGATGATGGTTGCGATTGCCAGGACCCACATGCCTTTGGTGATGTCGTGGTCGCCGACGGCTTGGGCAAACAGGATGCCAAGCACAACCGTGATAAACAGAACAATGATATTGAGGAGGTGCCTGGCGGGGAGAATGAGAGGTTTGCCGCCGATTTTGCCATCGAGTTTGGCGTAGGCGATGACCGAGCCGGTGAAGGTGATTGAGCCGATGCAGACACCGATGTAGATTTCGATGTTGTGAATGAGCAGGGCACTGCCGGTCATGGGTGCGTGTTCGCGAAGGGTGGCAAATCCGACCAGTACTGCTGCGGCACCGACGAAACTGTGGAGCATCGCGACGAGTTGGGGCATGTCGGTCATTTTGACTCGTGATGCCAGCACCGAACCGATGACGGCTGCGGGTATCAGGGCGGCCAAGAAAATCATGAATCCTGAGGTGCTCAGCAGCAGTGCCGTTGCGATCAGTGCGATGAGCATCCCTGCGATGCCGTAGGCGTTTCCTTTGCGGGAGGTTTCGGGGTGCCCGAGTCCTGAGAGACTCATGATGAACAGTGCTGCGGCGATGATGTAGGCGACTGTGGCGATACCGTTGAGAGACGAAGCATTGGCCGTCGCTGTGATGAGTGTGTCTGGCGCTGTTGCGATATTTGCTGTCATCGTGGACCTATGTGGTTTGGATGTGAATGGGAGGAGGGCTGTTGAAACGATTTATTGAAACGATTTATTTGTGGAACATCGAGAGCATTCGGCGTGTCACGAGGAACCCGCCTGAGATGTTGATCGCTGCGAGGAATACCGCGGCTGCTCCGAGGATGATGGTGAATGTGTCGGTGGTGATTTCTGAGCCGGTGACTGAGCCGGAAAGATGGAGCATGCCGCCGATGAGGATGATTCCGCTGATGGCGTTGGTGACACTCATCAATGGAGTATGCAAAGCGGGTGTCACATTCCACACCACTTGCCAGCCCACAAAACACGCGAGGACAAACACGGTGAAGTGGCTCAGGAACTCGCTTGGTGCGATCCGTCCCAGTGCCAGCAGGGTGATGGCAATGATGACCATCGCCGCGATACCGCCGAATTTGGATTTAATTTTCTTTTCTTGCACAGCCGGACTTGCAGTGTCAAGACTGGGTTGGTCTGGTGAAGTCGCCGGGGCATGAACAGGTTGCTGCGGTGGGGGCCATGTGGTCTGGCCATTGTGGCATACGAGTGAACCACGGACGATGTCGTTGTCCATGTCAATGTCGAAGTTTTCGGCCCCGCCCATTTCGTCGAGCATATTGACCAAGGTCGAGGCGTAGAGCCAACTGGTCTGAATCGCCATTCGGCTTGGAAGATCGGTGTATCCGATGATTCGCACGCCTTTATGGATCACAAGTTCGTCGGCTTTGGTCAGGGCGCAGTTGCCGCCTTGCTGGGCGGCGAGATCGACGATGACGCCGCCTTCACGCATGGATTCGACCATGCCTGCGGTGATGAGTTCGGGGGCTGGTTTGCCTGGGATCAGGGCGGTGGTGATGATGATGTCCACTTCCATCGCTTGTTGGGCGAAGAGTTTCATTTCTGCATCAATGAACTCTTTGGACATGGTCTTGGCGTAGCCGCCTTCGCCTGAGCCATCTTCTTTGAAATCCAGTTCAAGGAATTCGGCACCCATCGAGCGAACTTGATCGCCGACTTCGAGCCGGGTGTCAAAGGCCCGAACAATGGCACCGAGCGATTTGGCCGCTCCAATAGCAGCGAGCCCCGCGACCCCCGCGCCGATCACCAAGACCTTGGCCGGTTTGATCGCTCCGGCGGCGGTGCTCTGTCCGGTTAGGAATCGAGGGTAGACATTGACCGCTTCGATCATTGCCCGGTATCCAGCGGCGTTGGCCATCGCGCTGAGGGCATCGACCTTCTGAGCCCGGGTAATCCGAGGCACACAATCCATCGCCAAGACCGACGCATTGCGGGCGTTGAGTTTGTCGAGAATCTCTTCGTTCTGAGCGGGCCAAATGAATCCAATCAGGCAACCGCCCTCTTTGATCAAGTCCGCTTCATGGACACCAAGCGATGGGTGAACCTGAGGCGAATGGACTTTGAGCACAATATCCGATTCGCCCCAGAGGTCTTTGACATCGCTGGTGATGCTCGCGCCGGATTGGGCGTACATCTCGTCGTGGTGTTCGGCCGCCAGTCCCGCGCCCTCTTCGACGACGACGGTGAAGCCCATCTCGATGAGTTTTTTGACGGTCTTGGGTGTGCCTGCGACCCGGCGTTCGCCGGCGTGAATTTCCTTGGGTATTCCGATCCTCATAGGGTGTTCTTTCGGGTAGATGAATCGATTTCAACCAACAATAGAGTCGATTGGAGATGCCTTGGTGAGATTTTGATACTCTATGCCAGAACTCATTGTCGGTATGGGATTTTGAAGACATCACGGATCAATCAGAATCTTCCTATTGAATCGCAATTGCTCTCTTCCGGGCCTAAAATGCCGATTCGCCTCGGTTCCGTCGGAGCCGGGGATTCGAGATCAAACCCCGAAAGGGTGAGGCACCAATGCCAACGGATCACACGCTCCAGACCCCGTCCACAACCCTCGACTCCGTAGTCATCCGCTTCTGTGGCGACTCCGGTGACGGGATGCAACTCACCGGCGGACAGTTCACCGACACCTCGGCGCTGTTCGGAAACGACTTTGCAACCTTCCCCGATTTCCCCGCTGAGATTCGAGCCCCCAAAGGAACAACCTTTGGTGTCTCTGGATTCCAAATCCAGTTCTCCAGCAAAACCATCTACACTCCAGGCGATCGTGTCAATGCCATGATCGCCATGAACCCCGCAGGATTCAAAGTCAACATCCAAGATGTCGAGCCAGGCGGAATCGTGATCGTCAATGAAGACGAGTTCACCAAAGGCAACCTGACCAAGTGCGGCTATCTCGACGGCTACAACCCGCTCGAAGACGACGAAATCGCCCACAAATACCACATCGTCAAGGTGCCCATGTCTCGGATGACCAAAGAGTCACTCGCTGATTCTGAGATGGGCGCCAAGGACATCAACAAATGCCGAAACATGTTTGCTCTGGGCATCGTCTACTGGCTCTATGAACGGCCAATCGACAACACCAAGGAATACTTGGTCAAAAAATTCGCGGAGAAAAAAGGATTGCCTGAGATTGCCAAGATCAATATCCGCGCACTTGAAGCCGGGTATTACTTCGGTGAAACCGCTGAGGTCTTCCCCTCACGCTACCGCGTTCCCCCAGCCAAACAAGAGCCCGGCACTTACCGCCAGATCAGCGGCAACGAAGCGACCGTCCTGGGACTCGTCACCGCGTGCCAAAAAGCAAACAAACCCATCCTCTACGCAAGCTACCCAATTACCCCGGCATCGAATGTCCTGCAAGGCCTCTCGCATCTCAAACGATTCGGCATCAAAACAATTCAATCCGAAGATGAAATCGCGGCGGTCTGCACCGCCATCGGCGCCAGTTTCGCGGGAGACATCGGAATCACCGGAACATCAGGCCCTGGACTTGCGCTCAAAGGCGAAGCGTTGGGACTTGCCCTGATGCTCGAACTGCCCTTGGTGGTGATCAATGTTCAACGGGCCGGTCCGGCGACGGGGCTCCCGACCAAGACCGAGCAAGCCGACCTTCTCCAAGCGATGTTTGGACGACACTGCGAAAGCCCGTTGATTGTTCTTGCGCCTCGGAGTCCATCGGATTGCTTCCACATGGCCATCGAAGCGGTGCGGCTGGCGACCAAGTACATGACCCCGGTGATCTATCTCTCGGATGGATACATCGCCAATGGTGCTGAGCCATGGAAGATTCCTGATCTCAACGCGATTCCGGAAATTGTCATCACCCATCCGACCCTCAACGATATAGGCGACGACGGCTACATGCCCTATGCTCGCGATCCAGAAACTCTGGCTCGGCCTTGGGCGATTCCAGGAACCCCAGGACTTGAACACCGCATCGGAAGTCTGGAAAAAGAGGCCTTGACTGGCAATGTGTCCTACGACGCGGACAATCATGACACGATGGTTCGGACGCGAGCCGACAAGATTGAACGGGTTGCCCAGTCGATCCCACTCCTCGAAATCGACGGCCCAACATCAGGCGATGTCCTCGTGCTTGGATGGGGCGGAACCTATGGCTCGATCACCACCGCCATCCAAGAAATCCGCGACCAAGGCCATGCCGTGAGCTCTGCCCACCTGCAATACCTCAATCCATTCCCTTCCAATACCGAAGAAGTCCTGCGGTCGTTCAAGAAGATCATCATCCCAGAGATCAACCTTGGCCAACTGAGCATGCTCGTTCGATCCAAATACCTCATCGACACCATCGGCATCAACATCGTCAAAGGCCAACCATTCAAAGTGGAAACACTGGTTGAGCAAATCACGGAGGTGCTCGGCTCATGAGTACGGCAACAACAGATACAACCGAACTCCCAATCTACACCGCCAAGGACTTTACCACCGATCAGGATGTCCGATGGTGCCC
>JALSHW010000064.1 GCA_026982035.1 Phycisphaerales bacterium
TGACGCTCATCGCTTCAACCAAACCCACAACATCTTCATCTTCATACCCTTCCACCCCATTGACCACCCCAAAGGCCCGCACAACCAACGCCCCATCCCCACCACGAGCAACGATCATCTCCCCAACCTCAACAAGCCGATGCCGCCCCTCCCCAATTCCCCGAACCAAAGGCACCCCCTCATACACCCCAAACCGAGAATCAAATCCATCAATCCCATCCACCGACTCAAACCCAAGAGCCGCCATCGCCACCGCCGCATCAAACAAATCCCCACGAACCATCGCCTCTTCAAGCAATCCACCAAAAACTTCTTTGCCCATCTCCGATTCAACCCCCCCAAACCCCACCAAACCCACCGCCAACCGTCCATACATTTCCCCACACCCCGCCAAATCCCCCCGCAGCCGTCGCCCATGTCCAAGCACCGCCAACCGCGCCATCTCCTCAAATTTCCCAGGCACCACCCACCCATCAACAACCTCCCGAACCCCAAACCAAGGCACCACCACCGACCCACCCCCTTCAACCACAACCCGCACCCCACCAACCGAAACCTCCACAACCTCCCCTTCAACAACCCCATCAACCGTCCCCACCCGGTCAACCACTGACTCAATCACTGGCTCAATCACTGGTTCAACCACCGGCTCATCGGCCATCACCCACCGACCAGACAACACAACCCCAATCACCACAATCAACATCCAAAACCTCAAGGCACACCCCCAGCATCCCGTACATGTCGATACCGCCCGTTCGATGCTTTGGCAATCCCTTTGAGCATTTTCTCCACCCGCTGTGTAATCGCCGCCGATCCAGGATCACCCAATAAAATACAATGGATCGGCACCCGCCGCTTCCGATTCAACTGCGCAATCCGTCCAGGCACACCCTGATGAAACTCGCCATCAGTCATAAAATAAATCGCATCGGGCTTAGGCGACAACCGAAACACCAAATCAAACGCATCCTCCGGCTCAGTCCCCCCATTGGCATTCGACGACATCATCGCCGCACTCGTCGAAGTCTTGTTGCTCCTGGTCCCCTTGACCCACTCAGACCCACCAAACAAAGGCGTCGTATTCGAAGAAAACAACACCACAAAATACTCCGCATTGGCCCCAAGCCCACGCACAGATCGAATCAACTCAATCTGCGTCAACTCCCACCGCGACATCTCCCCCGACCGAATCAACGAATTCATCGACCCCGACCGATCCACAATATACGCAAACCGTTTCCCCGACGCTTCGAGCCCAAAGAAACTTGCCCCTTCCCCAGACCCAGCCCCACTCGACCCCGTCGCCACATCCATATCTGAAATCGAACCACCCCCACTATCCAACTCCGGCGCCATCATCTCCGCCAAATCCTCCATCGACTGTTCCGAACCCAACTCAGACAACAAATCCAAATCCACCAACGACTCGGCCTCAATCTGAGCAAACTCGACCTCATCAACCGCCACAGCCGTCTGTTCATTCAACTCCGACTCCGAAAGAATCGCAAACTCCACCGGCTCTCCGCCATCCCCACCAGCATCGGCAAACTGATAATCAATCCGCACCACCAACGCAATCACAAGCAACACCAAATGCACCAACACCGAAATCCCAAGCCCCGCAATGGTCGCCCGCTCAATAAACCGCCGCCGCCCAGACTTCACCAACCCGCCATCGAGTCCATCATCCACCGGATTCTGTGATTGTCGTTGAAACTGTGTCAAAGCAATGTCCCGTCAGAGGCCAAGTCCATTGGGCCCGTGTCATTCAATCATCCACAATACCCAATCCCGGGCACATATGCACACCTTTCTGAACCATTCGCTCCCCAATCCACCCGGTTCTTCCTCAATCCTCTCAAATCCATCATTCTTTGGTTGACGATCACCACTCCAAGGTGTTCAATCAACAACCATCCCACCATACGCAAAGCCGGAGCCCACATGACCACCCCCAACCGACCCAAACCAAACCGAGTCCTCCTCAAACTCTCAGGCGAGGCCTTCTGCGAACCCAATGGCTTCGGAATCTCCACCAAAGAACTCAACTCCATCGCCAACGAAGTCAAAGCCGCCGCCCAAACAGGCACCCAAATCGCCGTCGTCGTAGGCGGAGGAAACATCATCCGAGGCGCAGAACTCGCCCAATCAGGCGACATCCAACAAGCCACCGCAGATTACATGGGCATGCTCGGCACCGTCATGAACGCCGTCGCACTCAAAGAAAAACTCGACTCCATTGGCATCGACTCCCGCGTCATGTCCGCCCTCGACATCCGCGCCGTTGCAGAACCCTTCATCCGAGGCCGCGCCATCCGCCACCTCGAAAAAGGCCGCGTCGTCATCCTCGCCGCCGGAACAGGCAACCCCTTCTTCACCACCGACACCTGCGCCTCACTCAGAGCCACCGAACTCGACTGCGACATCCTCCTCAAAGCAACCAAAGTCGATGGCGTCTACAACGCAGACCCACACAAAGACCCCACCGCCACCCGCTACGAATCCCTCACCTTCCAAGAAGCCCTCGACAAACGCCTAGGCGTCATGGACATGACCGCCCTCACCATGTGCCAAGAACGCAACATCCCACTCCTCGTATTCGACTTCAAAATCCCAGGAAACATCCGCCGCGTCATCCAAGGCGAACCCATCGGAACACTCCTCACCACCAAAGAATCGTCCACCCAGACCGCATAGAATCCCTCCCAAATCGCACAAATTCAGCCAGACGGAGACACCATCATGAGTACCGACCCAGAAACAATCCTCTTTGAAGCCCAAGAGCACATGACCAAGGCCGCCGACTACCTCGCCGCCGAACTCAAAGGCATCCGCGCCGGACGCGCCTCCCCAGCAATGGTCGAGTTCATCAAAGTCGACTACTACGGCTCACCCACAGACCTCAAATCCCTCGCCGTCGTCTCGGTCCCAGAAGCCACCCAACTCCTCATCAAACCCTTCGACGCCTCCTCCGTCGGCGCCATCCGCACCGCCATCGAAGAAGCCAACCTCGGCGTCAACCCCATGGTCGAAGACAAACAAATCCGAATCAACATCCCCTCCCTCACCACCGACCGACGCAAACAACTCGTCGCCCAAGCCAAAAAAGTCGGCGAAGAACAAAAAATTGTCATGCGAAACGCCCGCCGCGACGCCAACAAACACGCCGACACCCTCGCCAAACAAGACGGCACCCACTACTCCGAAGACCAAATCAAAGACCTCAAAGACGACATCCAAAAACTACTCAAAAAGTACGAAACCCAAATCGACGACAACATGACCAAAAAATCCAAAGAAATCATGGAAGTTTGACCCCCCCCCCAAAGTGAAGACCTCCCAAAATGAAGGCCTCCTAAAGTGAGGGCCTTCCAAAGTGAAAAAATGAAAGCGGGCCGATCTTTGAGATCGGCCCGCTTGTTTATTTTATAAACATTATTGGAGCGAAGATGGCGAGTAGTGGCACCCAATAGATTTGTGATGGGTGTGATCTTTACTTTGGGGGGCTTTACTTTGGGAGGTCTTCACTTTGGGGGGGTGGGGGTTAGCGAATAAGCAATGCCCGAGGCGTCACCAGCAACACCGGCTCATCCCGCATCAACATCATCCCATTAAGTTGATCAACCACCGACAGATACCGCTTCTCGCCCAATAATGTCCGAAGCGTCATCTCAATCTGCGATTGCCCAATCACCATCCCAGGCGACTGAAGAAATCCACCAAGCATCTCTTCGATCATCTTCTCAAAGCTCGGTGGCGACGGATAATGAGCCACATCAAAGTCCACAAGATCAAGCTCCGATGCCAACTCATTGATCGCATCATCAAGCCCACCAATCTCATCAGCCATATCCAACTTAATCGCATCAGAACCCACAAACAAGCGACCCTCAGCCGTCTTGTTCAACTCAATCCCATCACGACCGGCCTCAACACGCGAAGTAAACAGATTATAAGTATCCGTCATCTCCTTGCGAATCAAAGCAATCTGCGAATCATCCCACTCCCCCGTCCCAAACAACCCCGCCACAGGCCCACGCGATCGCTCCACAATATTCAAATGCAACCGCTCATACACATCACCAATGGCATACTTCCCACCAACCACACCAATCGAACCCACAATACTCGATGGATTCACATACACCTTGTCCCCACCAACAAGCACATAGTATCCGCCCGATGCAGCCATCCCACCAACAGAAACCCACACCGGCTTATGCTCCTTGAGCCGTTGAATCCCCCGCCACATAATCTCAGAAGCAATCGCCGATCCCCCAGGCGAATCAATCCGAATCACAACCCCCTCAATCAAGTCTTCCTTAATCAAATCTTCAATCGCATTACGAATCGTCCGCGACCCGACCTGCTGCCCACCACCAAACATTCCTCCGCTGCTCGAATCCCCATCAACAATCACCCCATTGATATGCAGCACCCCAATCGTCGGATGATCCACACTCACATCCCCAGATTGTGACATCATGGAAAAGAACGCAAACGGATTTGAAAAATCCATCGACGCCTGATCCACAGCATACGGATCACTCACCCACGACACTTCCGCATCATAAAACGCACTCAAATGATCCTTGAGTTCAGGCAAATCCACCACCGCATCAATCAAATCCACATCCAACGCTTCAGACCCAGACGCCGCCCACGCAACCTTCATCGCGTCATCGAGTTCACGCCCGTTCAAACCACGCCCATCCATCATGATCGAACGCATGTTCCCGTACATCCCATCGAGCAACGATGAAATATTCTGATCCCACGCCTTTGAAGGCCCGGTCCGCGTCGCCGTCTCATTGGCACCCTTGT
>JALSHW010000065.1 GCA_026982035.1 Phycisphaerales bacterium
GGCCACGCGGACGGCCCCTTCCATATCGACCAGATCAACCGTGTCCTCAGGCGTGTGGTATTCATCATGGAGCCCGGTGAAGAAGAAGATATTGGGGATTTTCTTGGCTTCAAACGAAGCGTGGTCGGAACGCCCGGAACCGACGGAGGTGTCCTGGTCGTAGATGATGCCGGATTGATCGAGTGTGCCGGTGACCAGGGCGGCGAGTTGGTCGCTTGATTCGAGGCCTCCGATTTCCAGGGGGTCGAGTTCAAGGCGTCCAATCATGTCCATGTTGAGCATGATGGCGTGTTTGGACAAATCGGCGATGGGGTTGTTGGTATAGAAACGCGAGCCGTTGAGTCCGGATTCTTCTGCGGTAAAGAGCAAGAAGAGAATCGAACGGGCCTGGTCGGTGTCGGTCAATAGGGCGTATTGATCGACGAGTTGTTCAGCAGCAATCAAAACCCCGGCGGTGCCCGAGGCGTTGTCGTCAGCGCCGGGATGGATGGTGTTCTTGGCGTTGGTGCGAGAACCAAAATGCCCGTAGCCGAGGTGGTCATAGTGGGCACCGATGACGACGAGTTCATCAGCCAGATCGCCTTTGCCTGGGAGGTAGGCACCGATGTTGTTGGTGTAGGTTTTGGTGCGTTCAATCTCGACTTCGATGTCAACGGTGGCGGTGTCGATGTTTTTGACCACGCCATGGGTGTTGGCTTGTGCGATGAGATCATCGAGTGTGTGTCCTGAACCATCGAGGATTCGACGGGCGGCCTCTGGGGAAATCGAAAGAACAGGGATGTCAAATTTTGGACCATTATTGCGTAATGACATCGATGGCGGTGGAGAAGTCGAGCCAATGGTGTCCATGAGTCCTGCAGCATCGTCTTTGGCCGACTCTGGTGAAACGATGAGAACCCCAGCAGCGCCGCGGCGTTGAAGGGCACTGATTTTGTAGGTCAATCGTGAATGGTGGGACCAGCCATCTCGGTCGTCTTTCCATTTGGAATGGCCTTGATCGTCCATTGGTTCGTATTTGAGGCACAGGGCGATTTGGTCTTTGAAATTTTCGCTTGGACCAAAGCCCATGTAGGCACCGGGTCCTGAGACGATGGCATAGCCGGTAAAGACGACGGATCCGCTTGCGGCGGTTGATCCAGAGTAGGCCAATGGTTCAAAGTCTTGTCCGGCGACGAGGGTGGTGCCGTTGATGGTCATGGTCTGTGTCGTCGCGGCAAGGGTCGAGCCGATGGGCATGGGTTGAATGAAGGTCGATTGAATGGTGATGACTTCTGAGCCGTCTTCTGCGGTTTCAACGAGATCAAAGGCGGGTCGTAGACCGAGTCGTAAAAATTCGTTTTCAATAAACTCCGCGGCCTGGACAATGCCATCGGTGCCCGGTGCCCGCCCTTGGCGTTCAGGGTCGGCAAGATAGGTGATGATTCTGGAATACTCGGCAATGAGGGTTTTATCGATCGGAGCAAGATCGGCCTCGCGGGCAAGGCGGTCGAGGTTGCGGCGGTTCCGTTCAAGATTTTTTTGAGCGCGTTGTTTGCGAAGTTCACGCGCGGTTTCAGGCGTGTGGGCCACCGTCCAAGCGGGGGCCTGGAGTGTGGTGATGAGGAGAATGGCGAGTGTGGCGATGAATGGTTTGAGCATGAACAAGTGTACCAAGCAATATGGCACCGGTTTCGAGGGGTGGGTGATTTTGGAGATTGATGATGTTTAGGGGTGGCGATGGGGTTATGGGCAGCCGGCGGAGAAATCTGCGAGGTAGGCCGAGACATCGAGGAAGTTCCAAGAACCATCATTGTTGAAATCAGCGACGGGGTCGTTGGTGCTAAAGGCGGCGAGGAAATCAGAGATGTCGGTGAAATTCAGGGAACCATCGTTGTTAAGGTCTGGTGGGCAGAAGATGCATTGAAGATCAAAAACATACGCGGTGCCCGAGTTGTTGCTGAAATGGTCGTATCCTTGTGCTCCAAGAACGGTCGTATTGCCACTGATGGACACAGAGCCACCAAACACATCGTTTTCATCACCATCGTTGGGGAGTATTTTGGCTTGTTGTGTCCAAACAGTGTTGTTGCGAGTGAAGATGTAGGAAGCCCCTGAGGATGATCCATTGTCATCGTGCCCTTGGGAACCGATGAGGATTGTGTTTTCACTGATCGAGACGGATAGGCCAAAGGTGTCTCCAGCAGCCAAGTCCGTGGGGAGAAGTTTGGCTTGTTCAGTCCAGTGTTCGTCATTGCGAGTAAAAACATACGCTGATCCAGAAGCAAAGCCAGCGTCCTTGTTCCACAAGGCCCCGATCACGGCGGTGTCGTTTTCAATGGAAACCGCGTAGCCGAAACTGTCACCAAAATCTCCGTCGGAGGGGATTAGTTTTTGGTGTTCAGACCACAGGCCGTTGTTTCGGGTAAAAAGATATGCAGACCCTGAATTGTAGAGTGGGGCAAAGTCGTGATAGGCACCGATGAGTACGGCGTCGCCGTGGATTGAGATGGAGCAGCCGAATTGTTCGCCTCCATTTCCATCGCTGGGGATAAGTTTGGCTTGTTGGGTCCATGTATTATTCGTGCGTGTGAAGATATACGAAGCACCAGTAATGTCGGCCAAGCGTGCACCAATGGCCGCGGTGTCGCCGTGAATCGAGACTGAATATCCGAATCTGTCCTCGGCCACCCCGTCAGAAGCAAGGAGTTTGGCTTGTTGTGTCCAAGTGCCATTGTTTCGTGTGAAAATATATGCGGCTCCAGCGCGTGTCCCGTTTTCGTCGTTGAGTCGGGCACCGATGATTGCGGTGTCGCCGTCAAGGTCTACGGAGAACCCAAAGAAATCAAATGGGGCTCCATCGTTGGGAAGGAGTTTTGATTGCTGATCCCATCCGGTATCGGTGCGGGTGTAGATGTAGACAGAGCCAGAATCTTCGCCGTTGTCGTCTTCTGCCGCCGCACCAATGATCATGGTGTTGCCATCGACTGCAACAGCGTTTCCAAACCGATCGTTTGCTGATCCATTCGAAATGAGAAACTTTGCGGTTTGGATCGGATCGCAAGGTTGTCCGAGGGTAAAAGAAGTTGATCCAAAGAAGAGGAAGGCAGGCAGGAGGATTCGAATACTTTTGATTGGAAATGTTTTATTTTTCATTGTGTACTGCTTTTGAGTATGTTGGATACGACTGCTTTGTTTCGTTCATGTGGTGGCCAGACTGGGTACAGGCATGGTGTTTCAATGATAGACTTGTTCTGCTCAACTCAAAAATGAAATCGACAAAATGGTCGAGAATAACAGGGGTATCGGTGTACGGCTGTTCTATAGAATGAAGGTCAAGATTCGATAGGAAATCTAAAGATGGAGTGGTGTCCGAATGTAGGGTTTATGGATTTGAGTATGTCAAAGAGTTCGAAAGATGATTTGTCAGATTGGTAAAGAGGATGTTGGAAAGTTGATCATGTGTGGGGGTGGTGTTGTCTTCGAGAAGTTGGGTGATGGAGGTGACGGGTCGGCCTGCAAGGCCGCAGGGGACCAAGAGTTGGTAGTGGCTCATGTCCGGGTTGAGGTTGAGCGATAGGCCGTGAAGGGTGATCCATTTGCGGACTCGGACACCGATGGCGGCGATCTTGGCGGGTTGGTCGCTTTCAAAATGGAGGGCGGGGTTGTCTTTGGGATTGATCCAGACCCCGGTGGCGTCGGGGTCGAGTGAACCGATGATCCCGTACTCGGCCAGTGTGTCGATGATGGCTGATTCGAGCAGACGGATGTAGTCGTGAATTCGGAGTTTGGCGTAGTTGAGATCAATGATTGGATAGCACACAAGTTGCCCGGGCCCGTGGTAGGTGACATCGCCGCCTCGGTCGGTGTGGTGGAGGGTGACGCCTTGGTCTTTGAGGCGTGCTTCTGAGGCGATGACATGCGAGGCCGCGTCGGGTCGTTTGGTGATGGTGATGATGGGGGGATGCTCGACCATCAGGATGCGGCCCAGTTCAGGGTTTGGGGAGGTTCTGGAATCGAGGACCTGCTGGTGGTGGTCGCACTGAATTTGGTAGGCCTGTTCGTAGGGCACGGCTCCGAGGGTGTGGAGGGATGGGGGGGATTTGGGGGGTGGATTGGGCGGATTTGGCACGGCAGATGGTATGCCTGGGACCTAGCATATCGGTATGCCCAAAGTACACAAGACCGCGATCGTTGATGAACAGGTGATTCTGGCCGATGATGTGGAGATTGGGCCGTATTGTATTCTTTCAGGGCCCATCACGCTGGGGGCGGGTGTGAAGTTGATCTCGATGGTGCATTTGCAAGGGCCATTGACCGTTGGTGCCGGGACGGTGTTTTATACGCATTCAACGATCGGGTTTGGGCCTCAGGACGCCAAGGTTAATCCGGGGGATCCAACGGCCGGTGTGGTGATCGGTAAGGATTGCATTTTTCGTGAGAATACGACGGTGCATTGTGCATCGAACACCGACAAGCCCACCCGGATCGGAGATCGTGCGTTCTTTATGGTTAACGCTCATGCCGGGCATGATGTGACGGTGGGTGATGATGTGATTTTGGTGGTCGATGTTGGGTTGGGGGGGTTCAGTGAGATTCAGGATCGTGTAATTTTATCTGGGGGAACTATGGTGCATCAGTTTGGACGGGTGGGTCGTCAGGCGATGACTTCGGGAATGACGGCGTTGACCAATGACTTGCCGCCGTATTTTTTGGCGGTGGAGCGTAATATAGTGGTGGGGTTGAATCTTGTGGGGATGCGTCGATCTGGAATGAGCCGAGAGGAAATCGAGGCGGTGCGGTCAG
>JALSHW010000066.1 GCA_026982035.1 Phycisphaerales bacterium
TGTGATTAAGAATCACATGTCGACGATGTCGATCGGGCTTGAACAGACGGTGCGGGAGTGGTTCAGTGGGGAAGAGACAGCCGATTCGTCTCATAATGCTGTGGAGCAAACCGAGAAGGTTGATCTTGAGAAGGCGCGGAGCAAGAAGAAAGCGTCGAAGAAGAAGGTTGCCAAAAAGGTTTTGTCGAATGACGAAGCCGAGGAGTCTGATGATGGCGGGACAGCGGTTGCTGTTGTGGCCTCCCCACCACCCTCACCCCCCACCCCACCCCCCCCAACCCCCCCAACCACGGCGGCGGTCAAGAAAGCGGTCAAGACGGTGCCAACTGCACCTGCTGCGACCAAAACCACGACCAAAACACCGATTACCAAAACACCGGCTGCCAAAGCTGCAGATACCAAAGCGTCTGCGGCCAGTTCGCCTGCTGCGCCTGACACTTCTGCGCCCCCCGCTGCTGAAACACCACCGAAGGCACCAGAGAAACCCAAGGCCAAGACGCCGCCGGCTGCTCCGACGATGAATGTACCGACGAGGCCTGCGGCGATTACTCCTGCGGGGCCTCGGATTGAGGATTTGCAGAAGAAGACGATTAAGCTTTCTGGACCCAAGGTGATCCGTGTTGAAGCACCTGAACGGATTGAGGCACCTCGACGGCGGCCTCCGCCTCGTGATGGGGGCGGGTATGAAGGCGGTGGCGGTGGCGGGGGATATGGCGCGGGAATGGGTGGGCCTGTTGAAGGGCGGGCTCCTCGCGGTGGATCGACGCGTCGCCGGGCTCCTGGTGGGGCTGGGGTGCGTCGTCCTGAGGGCGGTGCAGGTGCGGGTTGGAGTGCTGCGGACTTGGCTGAGCGGGATGCTCGGCTTAAGCAGTCCGGTGGGTATTTACAACGGCGGCAGAACCAGATGCGTTCGAGTGCTGCGGCGGCCCAGAGTGCTGCCAAGGTTGGGGGGAAGGTGACGATTTCTGAGCCGTTTACGATCAAAGATTTGTCTGCGGCGACGGGTGTCAAGGGTGCGGACATTGTTGGGAAGTTGTTTATGCAGGGGGTGATTTCGAACATCAACTCTGGGATTGATTCTGAGAAGGCCCAGGAGATTATGATTGACTGGGACATCGAGCTTGAGGTCGTTGAGGCCAAGGGTGCTGAGGAGCAGGTTGCCGAGCAGTTTGCTGAGCGAAACCGGACTGATGAGCAGGCGCGTGGGCCGATTGTGACGATTCTTGGTCATGTGGATCATGGAAAGACTTCGTTGCTTGACAAGATCCGTCATGCGAATGTGGCTGATGGCGAGGCCGGTGGTATTACGCAGGCGACCAGCGCGTTCCGTGTGCCTGTCGGGAAAGGAAAGAACGAGAAATTCGTCACTTTCATTGATACACCCGGTCACGAGGCGTTTACGGCGATGCGGTCGCGTGGCGCGAATGTGACGGACATTGTGGTGTTGGTTGTGGCGGCTGATGACGGGGTGATGCCTCAGACGATTGAGTCGATTTCACACGCCAAGGCGGCGGGGGTGCCGATTATTGTGGCTCTCAACAAGATTGATAAAGAGCAGGCGACTGATGGGAATATTCAGCGGATCATGGGTCAGCTTGCTGAGCATGGTTTGAACCCTGTTGAATGGGGCGGGGATACTGAGGTGATCAAGACTTCGGCGATCAAGGATATTGGGATTCAGGAGTTGCTCGAGATTTTGGATCTTCAGGCGGAGATTCTGGAACTCAAGGCCGACTACTCTGGACAGGCCCAGGGGACGGTCATCGAGGCCAAGCCCGAGGGCGGGCGGGGTAATGTTGCCAATATTCTTGTCCAAGAGGGCGAGTTGAAGGTTGGGGACTTTATTGTGATGGGGCGTGCGTTTGGTCGTGTTCGGGATATTACCGATGATCACGGCAAGCGGATCAAGAAGGCGTTGCCTCCTGTGCCGGTGCAGATTTCGGGGATCAACGAGTTGCCTGATGCCGGTGATAAGTTTTACTGCGTGGGTTCACTCAAGGAAGCGGAGAAGGCGGCAGAGCAACGGCGTGAGCGTGAGCGGTTGGAACAGTTGGCCCAGCCGAAGGTGACGCTGGATTCGATGTTCTCGCAGATGGCCGATAGTGAGCTCAAGGAGATTTTGGTGGTGCTCAAGGCGGATGTGCAGGGCTCGATTGATGTGCTCAAGTCTGAGATCGAGAAGGTTTCGGGCGATGAGGTCAAGGTTCGGGTGATCCATTCGGCGGTGGGTGGGATAACCGAGTCGGATATTTTGCTTGCCAATGCGTCTGATGCGGTGATTATTGGGTTCAATGTCATTGCCAATGCCAAGGGCCGAACGCTTGCTGAAGTGAAGCGGGTTGAGATTCGGAACTACCAGGTGATTTACCATATTGTCGAGGACATGAAGAAGGCGGCTGAGGGGATGCTTGCTCCTGAGATTCGTGAGGAGGTCTTGGGTCATGCCGAGGTCCGCGAGGTGTTCAAGGTGTCGAAGGTTGGGGCGATTGCGGGTTGCTATGTCACCGATGGCGTGGTGCAGCGGGATGCGTTTATCCGCGTGACGCGCGATGGTGTGGTTGTGGAGAACAACCGGAAGCTCGAACAGCTCAAGCGTTTCAAGGACGATGCCAAGGAAGTCCGTGCGAACATGGAGTGTGGCATGAAGGTCGCCGGGTACGACGACATCAAGCAGGGCGATGTGATCGAATGCTACAAGAGTGTTGAGATCAAACGGACGCTTGACTAAATGTGTCTGCTGGAGATTGCTGGATGAAACGACGGGCACAACAGATTGCTTCGACCTTGCAGCGTGAGTTGCAGAAGGTGATTTCTAAGGGATTCAATGATCCTCGGATTCGTGGATTGATCACGGTGACCAAGGTTGAGTTGAGCGATGATTTGAAGAATGCCAAGGCGTATGTGAGCGTGATGCCTGCTGAGCGGGCGGATTTGACGATGCATGGGCTCAAGGCGGCGATGGGGCGGATTCGTCGGGATGTGATGGAGCGGATCCACATGAAGGAGATGCCGACGCTCAAGATTGTGTATGACCATGGAATGCGTGAGCAGCAGGTGATTTCTGATTTGTTGGCGGCGGATCCTTTTCGTGGAAAGGTTCCTGCGTTGACTCAGAAGGAATCTGAGGAATTGGCTGGGGAAGCGACTGGAGAAGTGGCTGGATCGGGTGAAGATGAAGCGGCGACAGAGGAGTGAGTGTGCCTGGGCAAGATGCGTACAACCCGGAGGCCTTGCTTGCTTTGATTGGTGAGCGAGATGACTGGATGGTTCCGGTGGATGCGGCGTCGGTGTGTCCGATGCCTGGGTGGTGTGATGAGCCATTGATTCATGAGTTGGTGTTCTCGATGTTGTTGTGGGAATCGACGATGGAGAATGCGGTCAAGGTGATGGGGAAGATTCACGAGCAGTTTGTGGACTACAACGAGTTGCGGGTGGCGTTTCCACATGAGATTCAAGAGTTGCTGGGGTCGCGGTATCAGCGGGCGGAGGATCGATCGGTGCGGTTGATTGGGGCGTTGCGGTCGATTTTTTTGACTTATCAGAAGTTGACGCTTGAGCCGTTGCGGGAAATGAGTAAGCGCGAGGCGCGTGAGGCGTTGTTGACGCTGGAGGTGTTGCCTCGGTTTGTGGTGTCGCGGATTTTGCTTTTGGGGCTCGATGCCCATGCGTTGCCTTTGGACGCCAAGATTGCTCGGGCGTTGCATAAGGCCGAGTTGTTCAAGAGTTCCAAGAATCCTGATGCCATTGCAACGACCCTTGAACGGGTGATTCGGGCCAATCAATCGCTGGAAACTTATACCCGGCTTGAACGGTGGTTGATCTTTTTTGAGAATGGATCATGATGCGTAGACACTACTCTGGCGTTGCGGGCTTGGCGGTGGTTCTTGTTGGATTGGCTGGATGTTCGACAAAGCAACGATCTGGGAGTGAGATTGGAAGCCGGGGAACAGATCAGCAGCGGTATGTTGAGGGGCTCGATGGGATTGGGGGGGTGGATCGGCTTGGGGTGCTGGCTGAGCGAGAAGCGATCAAGGGTTCTGAACCGGCCAAGGAGTTGGCCAATCGGATTATGGTGGGGCAGCTTGTTGAACTGCGGGCGGGAACGACGGCGTATCGACGGGCGCATCGGTCACTGGACGATGTACTCGATGAAGTGAGCGGTCGGCTTGGTGCGGTTGAACGGAAAGAAGTGCCATTGCATCCGCAGATTGGCAAGGGGTATGTCCGGGCGCGGGCGGCGATGCTCAATGGGGATGCCGCTTCGGCGGCGGCGATGTTTGAGAAACTGAGTGAAGCGTCGCCTGAGTCTTCTGAGATATTGATTGGGCTTGGGGATGCGTTGATGGCTGCGGGGGATCGGGCTGGGGGAACACGGGCGTATGTGCGGGCCATCGATATGGGGGATCGGACGGTGCGGGCGATGGTGTATGGGGCGATGGGGTCGGTGGATGATGCTGAGAAGGTGATTGAACTTGGGGCGATGATTTGGAGTGATGAAGAAACGACGGATCGCGGGGGGCGGTTGCTTGGTGGGGTGATGCTTGGACAGGCGTTGATTCAGGAGGGGTGGTATGCGGCCGGGGCTGAGGTGATGGAAGCGGCGATGGGGATGCTTGATGCGGCGAGTGTGCGTGATGTACGGTATCGACGGGAGTTGGTGCAGTTGTATACCAAGCGAGGCGAGCAGATGGCTTCGATTGGGGATGCGTGGATGTTGCTGGATCGTCCGGGTCGGGCCTTGGAGATGTATGATCGGGCTGGGGCGTTGGTTGGGG
>JALSHW010000067.1 GCA_026982035.1 Phycisphaerales bacterium
CCCTCAATTTGGCCCTGCAAAGCCCCAAAATCGTCGAAGCCATAAGTTTGGGGTGGGTTTTGATCGGGTATACGGATAGAGTGTCATCCCATGAGCAAGTTCGACCATCCCAACTCAACTCCGAGCAGCTTTCGCACCAAACTGGGGTCATACGCCACCGGATTGGCGATTGGATTTCTTCTTTTGGGATTCTTCATGTACCAAAAAAGCCGGAGTGAGCAACGAGATTCTGCACGAATTGAGCAACTCCAAGAGCAAGGCCGCGAGGCCTTGGACAGATCAACGGATGGATCAACGCCTTGAGTGCGTCCTCTGCCAAATCTCAGTCCACGAAAAAAAAAGCGACTAAAAAAAAGATCGTCAAAAAATCGACCAAAAAATCCGCCGCCTCCACCCCTGTTGACCCCACCAAGTGCATCCGCATCCGAGGCGCCAAAGAACACAACCTCAAATCACTCGACATCGACATCCCCCGCGATCAACTCGTCATCATCACCGGGCTCAGCGGCTCAGGCAAATCCTCCCTCGCCTTCGACACCATCTTCGCTGAAGGTCAACGCAAATACATGGAATCCCTCTCGGCGTATGCCCGTCAGTTCCTCGACCAACTCAAAAAACCAGACATCGAAGAAATCGAAGGCATCCCCCCCACCATCGCCATCGAACAACGCTCGGCCTCCCACAACCCACGCTCGACCGTCGCGACCACCACCGAAATCTACGACTACCTTCGCCTGCTCTTTGCCCGCTGTGGCACGCCTCGCTCATGGGCACCCACCAAAACCAAAAAAGACGGCACCATCACCGCCCGCTCAGGACGACCCATCGAATCATCGAGTGCCACCCAGATCGTTGACGCTTTGATAGGCAATGGGCAATGGGCAATAGGCAATAGGAAAGAAAAGAAGAAGGCCAACTCTGCCTCTGCCATTGCCCACTGCCCATTGCCTATTGCCCCTCCCATCGCCCCCTCCGGCACCCGCCTGATGGTCCTGGCCCCCGTCGTCCGCGCCAAAAAAGGATTCCACAAAGACACCCTCCAAGATTTCACCAAGCAGGGCTGGAACCGAGCCCGCGTCAACGGCACCATCACCGATCTTCGTGAAGCCCTCAAAGAAGACACCGAAAACCCGCTCAATCTCCACCGCCATAAGAAACACTCCATCGATGCCGTCGTCGATCGCATCGTCATCAAAGACGACGCAAGGCAACGCCTCGTCGAATCCATCGAAGCCGCGTTGCGATTGGCTGATGGATCGGTCATCATCAGCATCGAATCCAAAGCCCCCCGTGGCACAGGCGTCCCGCCTGTGTCTTCTCAATCAACATCAACTCAGAAAGATCACAGGCGGGACGCCTGTGCCACGGCAGCCGAAGAATGGGTTGACCACGCCTTCTCCGAACACTTCGCCGACCCGGACAATCCAGAGATTTCACTGAGCGAACTTTCCCCTCGCTTGTTCTCCTTCAACTCCCCCTTCGGTGCCTGCCCGGAGTGCCACGGGCTCGGGGTGATTCTGGAGTTTTCCGAAGAACTCGTCGTCCCCAACAAAGATGTCGCAATCCTCAACAATGCCATCCGCCCGTGGAAGAAGAACGGCCCCGGCGGGATGATCTATCCACGGATGCTCCGCAAGTTCTGCCGAGCGTTTGAAATCCCGCAATCCATGCACCTCAGCGCGATGTCCGAAGACCTCTACAACCTCCTCATGCACGGCACAGAATACGCCAACGATCATCTCACCGGCAAGAAAAAATACCGCAAGCAATGGGACGGCGTCTATCCCATGCTCCACAACTGGTTCCACAAAACCGAATCCAGTTGGGTCAAAGACCACCTCCATCAATACCAACAGGAAATCACCTGCCCCAAATGCTGCGGCGACCGCCTCAAGATTTCCGCCCTCCATGTGACCATCGAATCATCGCACCAAGCCGACATGACCAAAGCCGGCTCCAAAACCATCATCGGCCGACCAAAGAACGACGGCTCAATCCTCAACATCTCCGAACTCGCCCGCCTCAACATCACCGACGCCATCGACTTCATCGACAACCTCTCACTTTCCAAAGAACACGCCCACATCGCAGAAGCCATCTTGCGCGAGATCATCAACCGCCTCCGATTCCTCGAATCGGTTGGGCTTGATTACCTCTCACTCGACCGCCGCACCGCAACACTCTCAGGCGGCGAAGCCCAACGCATACGACTCGCCACCCAAGTCGGCTCTGGCTTAGTCGGCGCCTGCTATGTCCTCGACGAACCCACCATCGGGCTCCACCAACGCGACAACGCCCGCCTCATCCGCACCCTCCGCCACCTCACCGACATCGGCAACACCGTCCTCGTCGTCGAACATGACGAAGACACGATCAAGGCCGCCGACCACATCATCGACATCGGCCCAGGCCCAGGGGTCCACGGCGGAACCGTCGTGGCCCAAGGTTCAATCGACGACATCAAAAACGCCAAAAATTCACTCACCGGCGACTACCTCGCTGGACGAAAGAAAATCGAAGTCCCCAAGACCCGCCGAAAACTCAACCTCAAAAAAACAATGACTGTCAAAGGTGCCAAGCACAACAACCTCAAGAACATTGATGTCCCCTTCCCCATCGGAGGCATGATCGCCGTCACCGGCGTCTCAGGTTCGGGCAAATCCACGCTCGTCAATCAGATCCTCCTTCGGGCCGTCAAACAGCATGTCATGGGCACCGCCGCCTCTCGCAAAAATCAGATTGGTGATCACTCACGAATCACAGGCCTCCAGCACATCGACCGCATCATCGAAGTCGATCAATCCCCCATCGGTCGCACACCCCGATCAAACCCAGCGACCTACACCGGCATCTTCGACGACATCCGCAAAGTCTTCACCGCCACCAAAGAATCCAAAATCCGTGGCTACAAACCCGGACGATTCTCCTTCAATGTCGCCTCAGCCAAAGGCGGAGGCCGATGCGAAGCATGCTCAGGCCAAGGCATGAAAAAAATCGAGATGCACTTCCTCCCCGATGTCTTCGTCGAATGCGAAGTCTGCCACGCCAAGCGATACAACCGTGAAACCCTCGAAGTCAAATACCGAGGCAAGAACATCGCCGATGTCCTCGCAATGACCGTCGAAGATTCCTGCGAGTTCTTCGAAAACCATCCGAAGATTCTCCGCTTTACCAAATGCCTGAGAGATGTCGGGCTTGGCTACATCACCCTCGGGCAACCCTCGACGACTTTGTCCGGCGGCGAAGCCCAACGCGTCAAACTCGCCACCGAACTCGGCAAAGGCACCCGCCACGACGGCACACCAAACTCCGAACACACCCTCTACATCCTCGACGAACCCACCACCGGGCTCCACTTCGAAGACATCAACAAACTCATTACGGTACTGAACCGCCTGGCCGATGCGGGCAACACGCTGATCATCATTGAGCACAACCTCGATGTCATCAAATGCGCCGACTGGGTCATCGACCTGGGCCCAGAAGGCGGCGACAACGGCGGGTTGCTTTTGGCTTCAGGCACACCAGAAGATGTGGCCAAAATAAAGGGCAGTTATACCGGACAATATTTGAAAGGCATGTTATGAGTGGACCCATCACCAACCGCGTCAACCGGATCAAAGCCGGGAACGATCCCGAACTCATCTGCCAAATGCCCTCCGGCTATGCCATCCTCGGCAAGTACCAACCAGAACCCATCGCCGGCTGCTGCATGCTCCTCCCCAAAACCGTCGTCGCTTCACCCAATGACCTCAACCACGCGGATCGCGCCCAGTTCTTCAGCGATCTCACCCTCCTCGGCGACGCCATCATGCAAGCCACCGGCTCAACCCGAATCAACTACCTCGTCCTCTGCAACCAAGTCCCCGAACTCCACGGCCACTGCATCCCACGATTCGACACCGAAGACCCCACCAAAAGAATGCAAGGCCCATTCGAGGCCTACGACTTTGGCAATGCACGCATCGCTGATGCAACCAATCAAGACCAAGCGTTGCACGCACAGCTCAAGGCCGCCTTGGAATCACTTCTACAGTGACAACTCAAGACGAGTCCGAGAACTTCCACCGGAGCCCGCATAACTCCCCCAGCCCAAAACTTCGCACCACCCACACCCGCTCATCTATCCCATCATCTGGATTTCTTCTCTAATTGACGCCATTGTTGATTTGATGGTTGCCATTTGGTGTCCGTTCAATCAACGCTTATCAATACTCGTAAAGGAGAGACAGAATGAAAGTATCCAAGAATCGTATCGTCGCCGTTTCAATCCTGGTTGTATTTGCTGGCACCGCCACCGCTGACTTGATTGATGGACGCAGTCAGGTTGCTGGTTGGGACTTTGCCGGTGGGAACGCATTGGACATTGTTGGCGGCAACAATGGGCAACTGGTCGGAAATGCCCAGATTGGTACCTTTGGTGGTCGAGATGCGGCCGGATTCTTGAGCGGTCAATCAAGCGACTACATCCGGTTTGATAACCAAGCCGCCTACCAACTCAGCGACGGTGTTCTGGAAATCGACTTCAAACAAGCCGGGCGTTGGAACACCATGGAAACACTCTTCTCCAAAGATTCCAACGGATTCCGCAACGGCGGCGACCTGACCGTCAACCTTCTCCGAGGCAACAACACCAACGAAGGCACCATTCAAATTCGCCTCCAAAGTGACAGTCAAAGCTACTATGTCAACTCCGGCACATTGAACCTCAATCAATGGTACAACATGGCGTTCGCATTCGGTGCCGACGGCATGCAACTTGAAGTCGACGGCG
>JALSHW010000068.1 GCA_026982035.1 Phycisphaerales bacterium
CGCACTCCTTACAGGCATGGCCGTCGATGAAAAGACCCGTGAACTGGCAACCACGCTCATCAAAGACGCCATCAACGACGCCACTGAAAACGCCCAAAAACAAGTCCAAGCCCTCATCACCCGCGAGGCCGACGAACTCGGACTCGGCGACCTGGCCCCCCAACTCACCGGCCTGCTCAACTGATCCAATGGCTACGATTGATCCAATGACCACCAGCCCAAATCAACCAATCGCAGCCCAGACCATCGCAGAATATCTCGACGCGCTCAACTCCAAATCTCCAACCCCAGGCGGCGGGTCCGTCGCCGGTACCACCGGAGCCACCGCTGCGGCCATCGCGGGCATGGTCATCCACTACACGCTGGGCAAAAAAAAATACGCCGAGTTTGAACATGACAACGCCAACCGGCTCAAACAACTCACCGCCGCCCAATCCCAGTTCCTCACCCTGGCCGATGACGACGCCGCCGGCTACGGCACACTTAACGCCCTCTGGTCCCTCGATAAATCAGACCCCAAACGCCAAGCCGGGTGGGATGAGGCCGTCAGCGGCGCGATCACGCCACCAACAGCGATGCTCGCCTTGAGCAGTAAACTCATCCAGATCGTCCATGACCTGACCACCACAACCAACCGCCAGCTCCGCTCCGACCTCGCCGTCGCCGCGATCACCTTTCGAGCCGCCGCCCACAGCGCGGCGTGCAATATCCGCATCAACATCCCACTGCTCCCAGAAAATACCCGCGCCGGTGCTGAATCTTCCATGAACAAATCACTCACGCAAGTGGACACACTCCACGACAAAATCGTGGACGCTTGCCAATGAGCCCGAAGATTCACGAATCGTCCGAATGGTTCGACCAGCCCGATCCCACAGGCCAAACCGACACCAACGAAATCGGGCTCCGCTTTGAATGCACCCAGTGCGGCAAATGCTGCACCGGCCCCACCGGATTCGTCCTCTTCACCGACACCGAAGCGGCCGCCATGGCCAAAGACCTGGGCATCACCACCGACGACTTCATAAAAACCCACACCCGAAAAACCATCGTCGGCCAATCACTCAAAGAAACCGTCACCAAGCACGGCCACGACTGCGTCTTCCTCGATCGAGACGAACACGGCAAAGCACTCTGCAAAGTCTACAAGAACCGCCCGCAACAATGCCAAACCTGGCCCTTCTGGAGATCAAACCTCGAATCACTCGAATCGTGGGAAGAAGAAGCCGAGGATTGCCCAGGCATGGACACCGGCCCACTCCACACACCAAAGCACATCCGCCTCACGCGCAACCGGGTTGACATCTGATCCCAAAAATCAATCTTCAGGCACATTGTCCGATGTCACCACCTGGGTAAACATCGCCCGAAGTTTCTTGGTGATTGGGCCTTCGCCCTCAGAAATCGTGTGAATCTTGGCAACTTCGAGATTTTCATGTTCAATCACTTCACGCACGGCGATCATCTCAGCAGCGGTACCCGTCAAGAACACCTCATCAGCGTTGTAAATCTCATCGAGTTCAAAGAGGCGTTCTTCGATCTCGACATCACATGCCGGGCAAAGGACATCTTTGACAAACTTGCGGGTGATCCCTTCGAGAATCCCAGCGTCACTCGGCGGCGTGATGATCTTGCCATCTTTGACGACAAAGATATTGTCGCCTGAACCCTCAGCGACCTTGCCTTCGGTATTGAGCATGATCACCTCAAGCATCTGCTCGGACGGATCGGTGATGCCCATTTTCTGGGTGACATGGATCGCTTCGCACTTGGCCATGATGTTGTTGAGGTAGTTGAGCGTCTTGACGCGCGGGTCCAGACACGCGATCGGGGTCTTGGGACGATGGGCCACCACCACCCGCATACCCTTTTCGTACATCTCAGGGGTATACAGCGAAATCTTGTCGGCAATGCACACCACCCCAGGGACTGGGCATAGGTATGGATTGAGCCCAAGGGTCCCAACGCCACGGGTGATGACCAAACGGATATAGCCATTGACGATGCCATTGGCTTGGATGCACTTGCGCTGGATGTCGATCATCTCCTGACGAGAGACATGCTTGGCTAAATCAATGAAAATCTGATCACAGCATTTGTAGAGCCGGTCCATGTGCTGCTGGCACTTGAATATCTTGCCGTTGTAGACCCGGATGCCTTCAAAGATCCCATCGCCATAGAGCAGCCCATGGTCAAAGACCGAAATGGCGGCCTCCTCCTTGGGAACCAAACTCCCATTGACCCAGATGTAGGGTCGGCGTGACGCATCAAGACCAGTTTTGGTCTCGGCGGCGGGTTGTACGCTCGGCTCACTGGTCATCTGGGTCATGTTGTCCTCCATGGAATCGTTCCCTTACTCCTGAATCCTCTCAGGCGTGTGTCTATTCTAGCGGCGGTCGGCTTTGGGGGTACAATCGAGCCCCACAACCCGCAAATACCCGCACAAAATCCGTCCAACTGGTCCAATTGTCGGCTTTTTCAAGCCAGAAATCAATCAAAATCGATCCCAAATGCGTCGATTATGCCCCGATCGCGCCCCGAATCAGTCCTGATCATGCACCGATCCGTCGTGATCGTGCAGGCCAAGTTGTCGGTCAACTCCGAATCTCAGCACCAAGCTTCGATCGGGCGGCATCGGCAAGTTGATCCATCTGTGGATCGACCTCTTCATGACGCAGCGTGCGCTCGCCGTCTCGAAAGTGAAGTCGCAGTGTGACGGATTTCTTCCCATCGCCGACTTGTTTTCCGCGATACACCGACACCATCTCATATCCGACGCACTTGGCAAGCGATTGAGACCGAGCGAGGGTCTCGATCGAACTCCACGGGGTCGATTCGGCAATGATCAACGACAGGTCGCGGTCGATGCCTGGATAGGCCGGCAAGAGGGCCGCCCGTGAGATGGGTGGATATGGAGCAATCATCTCCTCGACCCACAACTCAGCAGCCACATACACCCCCGTCAAACCCTCAGCTTTCCTCGCCTGATCCGACAACAAGCCCATCGAACCCAGTTCGATCGTCTTTCCATCCTGCTCAACACTGATCGTCGCGTGGGCCGACTGGTCGTAGCCGTTGTGAACCGGCGGTGCCGGCGTAATCACCACCGGAACATCACCCCCAAAGGTCAACCCGAGCATGGACTCAATGGCCCCCCGCATCACACGGACCGCGTGCTGAATGTCCTCATGTGTGGCATTTTTGCCCGAATAGGGCACATCGGCGAGCATGGCCAGTTGTTGGCGTTCGATCGAATCGTGGGTGCCTGCAATCTGTGAGAAGCACGAAGCGATCTCATAGAGCCGCACGCCTCCGGGCATCGACGCCCGGGCGTCTTGATTGGCCTTGCGGCTGTACATCAATCCAAGCAACACCGAAGGCCGAAGCGTCGGCTCGGCCTTGCGACGATCATCGTCGACCGCGACATTCTCCTGCCCCTCACGGAGGAACATCGTGCCCTTGTCCGGGCTGGTAAAGCTGTAGGTAATCGTCTCGTAGTACCCAAGCCCGCTCAAACACGCACCAATGGCCCGAACCGCTCGTTCTGAGTGCTGTGGCTCACGAATCTGCACGCTGATGGTCTTCGAAGCCGGGATGACCCCCAACGACCGCGCCCGAGCAACCTCCTCGATCAGATCAATCTCACGGAGCAAATCATGGCTCCGAAACGGAGGAACCGCACAATGCAAGACATCACCTTTGATCTCAGTCCGTATCGAGAGGGCATTGAGCAACTCAGCAATCTCGATCGGTTCTGAATGGACACCGAGGATCACATCACACCGCGATGGACGCAACTCGATGACCTTCTCCTCAGGCGGCGGCGACCCCTGGCTCAAAACGCCCTGGGCCAACTGACCACCAGACACCTCACAAATCAACTGAACCCCCCGCTGAGCCGCATAGTCGATCGTCCGAGGGTCAATCCCCCGCTCAAACCGGAACGCGGCGTCGGTACGGATATTGAGCCGCCGTCCAGTATTGCGAACCGTCACCGTGTCCCAGGTCGCCATCTCAAAGACGACCCTCGTTGTGTTCTCATCGACCTGTGAATCATGCCCCCCGATGATCCCCGCCAAGGACTGAGGCCCATCGGCATCGGCAACCACCACATCAGTCGATTTCAACTTGTGCTTCCCAGCATAAAGCGTATTGACCTCTTCGCCTTCTTTGGCATACCGAACCTGCAACTCGTGCCCAGCCAGCTTGTCATAATCAAACACATGGCACGGGTTGCCCAACTCCAGTGTAATGAAATTGGTAATGTCCACCACATTGTTGATCGAGCGTTGCCCCAGCGATTCAATCGCGGTGACGAGCCATTCTGGAGATGGTCCAACCTTGACATTCCGAATCAATCGAGCCGTAAAGAGGGGGCAGACCTCTGGGACGCTGTTGGATAGTTTCAGATCATCACCGATGGCTGGGCCAAAGTTCATTGTGGCCAGTTCAGGCATGTTGAGTGCGCGTCGTTTGTCGGTATACCGAGCGGCCGCGATCTCGCGGGCAATCCCGATATGACCCAGACAATCGCCCCGGTTGGAGGTCACTTCGACATCCAGAACCATGTCCTGATCGCCATTGGGCAAGACAACGGGTTTGTATTCCTCGATGGGCATGCCCGCCTCGGTGAGGATGTGGTCGGCCTCCTCGGGCGAAAGGTCCGAAGGGGAAAGATACTGGTTGAGCCATCGCATTGAAATATCCATAGGACTGCAAGGA
>JALSHW010000069.1 GCA_026982035.1 Phycisphaerales bacterium
GATCATTGGGGTCAAAAACAACTGAGCGTAGGTCGATTGGCGTGATGCTGACGCCTTCTGATTCGAATGCGTCGAGCAAGAGCCGCTCTTCGGTTCTCAACCGTGTGTAGGTCATGGCGATGTGCATTGGAGGTCTCCTGTTGGGTACATTTTGGTTGCAGTTCTCTTATTCGCCCCAGTCTTCTTCGACTTCGGGCGCGAGTTCGAGCTTGATCGGGCTTCTGCATGTCACTTCAAGTTCGGCACCGCAGTCAGTGCAACAAACGATCTGGCTGTTGAGTGGGGCTCGGTCAAAGAGCACGGCCGCGTCACACTCGGGGCATGTGGATTCAATGGTGCTTGTATCTGTCATGGTTTTTTTCTCCAAATGGTCCTCATAAAAGAGGGTGGGGGGCGTTCATAAAATCGAAATGATTCGGTAAACGCAGGGCGTAAAAAAACCCGGACGATGTGTCCGGGAGGTACTGGGTGTTTGGTCATGTATGTTGAATCGTTAGATGATTCTACAAACCAAAGCCACGGCACAAGCCCGGACGCATTGAGCGTCTTTCGATTTGGCCGTATGTTTGGAGTGAGAAATCAACATCGAGACGACTCTATTCTCATTGTTTTCCCAAAGTCAAGGTTTTTCATTATTTTATAATCTCAATATTTGGGTGAGCAAGGTTCTGTCGTCCATGATTGCCTGCCTTCCAAATACGCCCATTCTACGAGAATACTCGCATAAAGAATGGACTGGGGGGGCAGGTCGCCCTGTCGCCTGAGCCAAGATGTGACATCTTATGATAGATTACAGACTTGTCCGTAAACAGAGTGTTGAGGGCATCACCGGGTATTGGATAATCACCCGCGTCGCATGGAAATCAGCAAGGTTCCATCCAATATTCGAACAAGTCCAATCAAGAAGTTTTTGGTAGTTCTCAATTGGTGGCTCAACGGCGGTGATGCGTGAGGCGGGGCCTCGTTTGATATTGCCATGGAAGGGCAAGAGATTGTGTGTGCGGTCAAAGATTGGGGCACCGGGTTCGAAGGAGTCGCCGAAGATTTCTGGTTCAAACTGATTTGGCCATTGAAGGTCTTGATGGACGAGGACATCGAGATAGCAGTATTCACAAGGGATACGGATTGGGAAGTTCGCCAAGATCATGTTGTTGGAGTGATCTGGAACTTTCTGAAGTGTATTGGGTGCGCGGTATCCAAGGACTACGGTCGAGGCGTGGGTCCGACCGATTCCTTCAAGGACCAGATCACTCCGGTGCGAGCCATCCTCTTCGATGTGCTGTTCGATCTTTGGAAGTGGTTGACTGCAAAATGGTTCAATGATCGAGATGCCTGCTTGGGTTTGGCATCCGGGGAGTGCCAGGAGTTGGCAGCCGTGGTCGAGTTCTTCGTGATCACTTGAGATTAATCCTGCACTGGTGATCGGCCAGCGTAGTTGGGGACGAAGTGGGACAAGATTGCTTGTGCCTCTGAGAGAAACCACATCGCCAAACTCCCGGCTAGGTTCGCCAGGGTGAAAGAAAAAAGTTTTGAATGAACTCGCGGCGGTCATTCCAAGAATCCGCGACTGTGCTCGAAATGCTGCCCGTCGATCGGCGGTGGAGATGACATCGATTTCATTTGAGTCTGTCGATGAAGCCGCCATCAGGGCAAAGGATGCTCGATCCGTCGCATGGCGTCGGATAAGCAACTCGCAATCTTCAAAGGCGTCATTGAGCCGTTGACGGATCGCTGGTTCAACTCCTGCATGATCCGCCGCTTCAAGCAATCGACGAACCGATGCAGGCGAGAGCAAATGCGGGCCAGCAAGCATGGGATCCGATGCCGTTGCAATGCGATAAATCTGCCAACCGAGTTTCCGATCAAGCCCAAGAGCACGCACCACATCAGCCGGTTTCTGTGGACGATGCCCGAGTTCCCCAATCAGCGCAGCCGATGCCGTCACCAACTGCCCAAGCGATTGGCGAGCGTCTGTTTGGAAATCAATAGGTGTTGGTGCAACCACGAGAACCTCCTGTACTTAGAGAGTTTAGGGGCAAAAACCACAATTTTCCACTATTTTTCCAAAATGTTTCCAGAAACACTTGTGGAATCAAAAAAATCTGGTACGGTTTAGAGGAGATTAGGCCCAATGGCATCGGTGAAATCGTTTGGCTGATGTATCAAGGGCAACCATGATTGGCAGCCAAGGAGTCTTGCCAGTCCATCGAATCGCTCGGTTCAGAAGAGAGAAAACAATGCTATCGAAACACAAAAAACAGAATACAACAGTTGCCCTTCTTGCTCTTTGTGGGATTGGTGCTTTTGCAGGTGCCCTTCATGCAGAAGTGGTTTTTGATAACTTCAACTACACGCCTGGGGAGCCGATGTACGGATTCCTTCAGTATGGCATCAATGTCAATGATCCGGATGGGATTCCTGATTTTGCTTTTGGTCAAACTTTTGTTGTCAGTGGGGGGGATTATACATTTGACACCATGATTGCTCCGATTTTGTACAGCAGTTTTATTGGAGGGCTTAATGAGGGGTTGACCCTTTCTTTGCACACCAATGGAGGTGATGGACTTCCCGATCTGTTGCTTGAGTCGGCTACATTTTCGAATTTGCCAGAGATCGCTCCCGATGATCCGGTCGCCACATTTAATTTTTCTGGGAATACCGTTCTTCAGGACGGTCAGCGTTATTGGATCACCGCGACTGTTCCAACTGATGATGGTGAATTCTATAGTTTTGGATGGGGGTGGAATGTAGATTTTAAGATGTTGGCCCCGTATGCGGTTTCACAGGATGGGGGGCCATGGGCCAGCGGTGTGGATGATACTTCTTGGCTTCCTCAAGCCGCCTTCCGTATTGAAGGCACGCTGGTTCCTGCTCCAGGTGCATTGGCTGGCATGGCGGCCATTGGTTTGATTGGAACCCGTCGGCGTCGTTGAGATTGAGTGATTACGAACCACACCCTCCGGTTCGATTTTCAGGCAAAGGCCCACGATATTCGTGGGTCTTTGTGTATAATCTGGGAATTGACCGACCCACCACGCACACCTTTTTAAGGAGATCACATGGTTCCAGCATCCGAAGCACTTCAACGACTCAAAGATGGTAATGTTCGATTCGTCGCAGGCAAATCCGCCGAGATGCATCGGACGCACAAACTTGTCGATAACCAAAAACCATTTGCGATTGTGCTTGGGTGCTCGGATTCGCGTGTGCCGCCTGAGATTGTCTTTGATCATGGCGTCGGCGATATGTTTTGTATCCGTGTCGCGGGGAACATTGTGACCCCTTTGGAGCTCGGTTCGGTTGAGTTTGCAGCCATCGAGTTCGGGCCTCGACTGGTGGTGGTGATGGGGCACTCATGCTGTGGGGCGGTTCAGGCCACGGTCAAGGCGCTTGCAGACCCTGATGCTGATCTCTCTGGGTTGTCCGCCGGGATGCAGACCATCGTTTCACACATTGGGGAATCGGTCAATCGAGAAGATCAAACCGGCACCGAATCAGACCATCAATCGGTGGTCGACCGAACCATCGACGACAATGTCCGCAACTCAGTCCGCTCCATTTGCAACGGCTCATCGGTCCTCAAAGATTTGATTGCCAACGATGGTATGGTGGTGGTTGGGGCACGGTACGCCATCGAGACCGGCGTGGTTGAGTTTATCGAGTGCCCTGAGGTGGTCGGTTCGCATGCATAAAAAAGCATCCTCGATGAAGATGTAGTTCAATCGATATTCATTTGTCGATGGGCATTATCGATGAATACCACCGGTGAATATTGCTGGCGAACATTATCGGCGATAGGTAATCCGGGCTTTGGTCAGGTCGTAGGGTGAGATTTCGACCGTGACGGTGTCACCTGGGAGGATGCGGATGTAGTGCTTCCGCATTTTTCCTGAGATGTAGCCGATGATTTCGGTTTGTTGTTCGTTTGGAAGGCGAACGCGAAACATCGCGTTGGGAAGTGCTTCAGTGACGATTGCGTCCATGGTGATTTTGTCGTCTTGTTTGGCCATACTTTTCTGAATTCTCCATCTGTTTCCGAACTCGCCAACTTCTATCGGCTGCCGGGCTTAGAGGATACGCGCCGAGATTGGGAAATATGGGCAAATTGGGAGGCAATGACCAGATTTGGCCCGGATTTCCTCATAGATACCGATCATTTTTTGATTGGGCTTGGGTCAATGGATACACCAGGCACACATCATTGAGATTCGTTCCCGTCGGCCCGGTGGTGATCAGGGCACCGATCGAGTTCAAAAATGGCTGGGTATTGTGTTCTTTTAGTGCCTTGCGGGCAGATTTCTGTACTTGATTGGGCCTCAACATTGGAACCGTGATCACCGCACCGGCGGCCAGCGAAGGCCCATCAATCCCATCGGTCGCCAACCCAACAACACCCCAACCGTTGCACCCTGAATCCACAAGTTCAAGGGCACACGCCAACGCCATCTCAAGACAAGGGCCGCCAACTCCAGAGCATTTTCGAGCATCGACTGTCGTCTCCCCCGCCATCACCACAGCACCGGACGCTTCCTTGTCGTACAACCGGGCAAGCCGACGCCCCTGGCTCTGGGCATCGCCGGCGACATGCGATTCTTGATGGCCGATGACTATGTTTTGTGAGGCAAGAAACTCTGTCGTCGCCGTCAGGGCCGTC
>JALSHW010000070.1 GCA_026982035.1 Phycisphaerales bacterium
CCTTCGGGTCTTTGACCGCCAGATGTTTTTTGTACCACCAAGACCCGCAGGTGGATAAGAATCCACCAGCGGGGCACCCTTCAGAGCCGTCAGACACGACCTAGCGGCCAACCCTTTCTTCAAAAGAATCGCATCGTCATCGGATACCGATAGAACTCTCCACGATTGGCCGCCTTGGCCGCTTGAATCATCCCCACAATCCCGAGCACCAAAGGCACAAGCGCAATCACAAACCCAACCCCACAGGTCAACAATCCAATCGGAATCGATACCACCGTAAACAAAATCGACCAGAGAATCAGCGAGATCTGAAAGTTCACCGCCTCGCGCCCATGGTCATCCAAAAACGGCGATTCATCTTTCTTGATCTGCCACATGATGATCGGCACCAAAATCGCAATCAACGACAACACAATGTGCCCAAGCAGCGACAAATGCATAAACAGCGCATACGACCGCTCGTCGGCGGAAACATCCGGGTCATACGCCCGTCCCCGCTCATTCACCGGCGGCTCCCGATAGTCACTATTCTGTGGTTCTTCGCTCATAACACCAGTATCCCATAGCGAGACCATCCCCGCAACCCCTCATTGGGAAAATCCAGTGTTATCTTTCATTCATCGTCGCCGACGCATCCCCACCAACCCGCCACCCACAAGCACAAGCAACCCCGAAGGCGACGGAACCACACGAAGACCACCATCAAACGAAGCCGTATGAATATCCTCCGCGCCCCCAAAGCTCATCGAACTACGCAATGTAAAGCGATAAGTTCCCGCTTCGAGCGCCACAACCGCATCGACAAGTTCTTGTCCATTACTCGCCGATGCCCCAAAATTATAGTTCGTTCCGTCAGTTCCGATCAACTCCACCACACTTGTGCTGACACCACTTGATGAAAACAAATCTGCATAGATATTAAATTGTGTCAACTCAGAGATCGAAAAACGAATGGTGAAAGTATTATGATTATTTCCAGACCGAGAAAGATAGTCGATACCGTCCTGAGGCGAACTGACCCCCGTCGCCTCCCCAGAAGCAGCCAACTCCGTCGCATTGGCAAATGAGTTCTGGTTCGCCGAAAGCGACACATGATCATTGCCATTGCTGTCATCAAACGACCAAGGTAAAAAATCCTCAGGCGGGACATAGTTTTGCTGACTCAAAAGATCATTCAAATTCCCGTTGTCATCAAACCAAACGGTATCAATATCCATCGTGACATTTCGAGAATCACCCAAAAGCACCATCCCATCGTCGCCAGCCGCAACAGAACCCCAGCAAACCAACGAACACACACCGACAAGAAGTTTATTTTGCATCATGTGCTAAACATACAACGATACCACACCAACCGCCAATAAAACCACCAAAAATCGACCAATCCTACTGCCCAAACAAGTTCCGAGCCGCAAACATCCCTTGTTCCTCAAAATACCTCAACGCCTCCTCCGTAGAACCAAACACCTTCGTCGCCGTCTCCGTAATAAAAGGACTCGGCGGCTTGCTCGGCTTCCACACCACATACACCTCCTTGGCATGCTCCCAAGCATGTTGCAACTCCCGCTCCACACCACTGGATAACCCAGGAATCACTTTCCCACCCTCACTAATCAACTCAGGCACAAAGCTCACAATCATGTCCGACTGGTCAATCAGTTTGAAATCACGCATATAGATCTGCCCATCAATATCCCCCGCAATATCCATCACCTCCCGCGTCTTCATCCGGATCGGCTCCATATCGGCCTGCACGCCCCCAAGTTGGTGAGGCATATGGTCAAAGAAATCTTTTCCATCCCTCACCGCTTCAATCGCACGATCCAAAAGCAATTTTTCATCCACATCACCCGGATCAAAGGTAATAAAGTGTTCAGCAAGTTCTGCCCGGAACGCATCAATCTCCGCCATCACCTCAGGCATGTCCACCACATGACTCATCGGAAAGCTCGGATACACCTTCTTCATTTCAGGCCGGCACAACAACCGAAACATTGTCCGCTCCGTCGACGCATACCGACCCCGCGAAACAATATAAAACTTACTCCCAGGCACGGCCTGACTCATCAACTCCGTCGCAAGAATCTCCTCTTCCCGCCACACCATGCAGTCTTTGAGCGTCGCATCAATATCATGTGCATTATGGAGGTTCTGGTGCACCACCTCAATATTGTCCACCAAACAGATAAACAGGTCGGGGCCAAGTTTTGTAATTTGATCGAAATCAAACGCTGAAAACAGCCCATGTCGCCACCGAAAAGTCGCATGTGTATTGACCGCCATTGTTTCTTCATCACGAGACTCTGCGATAATGTCTTTGAACGCCGCCCGCCGCAACGAGTGCAGCCGCGAGATGGGCAAATCCAAAATCCGCCCCGCCCGAATATCCGGGGCCTCCCCATACATCATGTTCCCCACATGGTACACCGGGATCGACTCCCCCTGCCCTCCGGCAAACTTGGCCACCCCGTTGAGGTATGACTTCTTCTCCATCCCAACCTGTCCAGTCACAATCGCACGCATGTTTTGTTCTCCCAATGTGTTAGACAACGATCATAGACCCTGTCCTTATCCATCTCCCCACCTCGCTTCTTCCCTTTCTTTTCTTTCTCCCTCTCCCTTGGGGAGAGAGCCGGGGTGAGGGCACCCTGTTCTTCATTTTTCACTTCACCCCCTCTTCTTCTCTTTCAGACTCTTCCCCCAATCCCCCCTCTTTTCTTCTCCTTCGAGCTCTTTGCGATCTTTGCCTCAAAACTCTTCTCTGTGCTCTCTGTGCTCTCTGTGGTAATTCTTCCTCTTCATAAAACGCTATCATCTACAAACACACCTTCCCCGGAGCAACCCATGGCCATCCTCGTCAACGCAGACACCAAAGTCATCACCCAAGGCATCACCGGCTCCGCAGGAGCACTCCACACCAAAGGATGCCTCCACTACGGCACCAAAATGGTCGGCGGTGTCACCCCAGGAAAAGGTGGCCAAAGAGACGACAACAACCTTCCAATTTTCAACACCGTAAGACAAGCCGTCGAAGCCACCGGCGCAAACGCCACCATGATCTTCGTCCCACCACCCTTCTCAATGGACGCCATCCTCGAAGCGATGGATGCTGGCATCCAACTTATCTGTTGCATCACCGAAGGCGTCCCCGTCAACGACATGATCAAGGTCCGCGCCATCATGGACGAACGAAACGCCGCCGCCCGCGGGGCAGACTCAAGCCACACCAAAGAACTCTTCACCCTCATCGGCCCAAACTGCCCAGGCATCATCACACCAGGGCCCAAAACAGGCGACAACTCCGCAAATTCACCCTACACAAACAGCGGCTGCAAAATCGGCATCATGCCAGGGTACATCCACACACACATCTCAGAGGCCAAAACAAACAAGGCCGTCGGCATTGTTTCGCGCTCAGGAACACTTACCTACGAAGCCGTCTGGCAAACCTCACAAATCGGACTCGCACAATCAACATGCATCGGCATCGGAGGCGACCCAGTCCGAGGCATCAACCACATCGACTGCCTCCGAATGTTTGAAGCGGACCCAGACACCGACGCCATCCTCATGATCGGCGAAATCGGAGGCGAAGACGAAGAAGCGGCGGCTGCTTATATCAAGGATCACATCACCAAGCCCGTCGCCGCCTTCATCGCAGGACGAACCGCTCCAGAAGGCAAACGAATGGGACACGCCGGTGCCATCATCTCCTCAGGGGCAGGCGGCAAACCCACAGGCACGGCCGATACCAAAATCGAAGCCCTCAAAGAAGCCGGAGTCGAAATCGCCATCAGCCCAGCAGACATGGGCCTGTCCATGGCAAAAGCCATGAACCTCCAGCCCATCCCCGTCTAAACCGGCAATCCAAAGACCAAATCCAAACAACACCAGCCATCCCTGTGCGCAAAAACAAAAAAACCGCACAAAACCTGCATCTATGCTCCACATGGAACAATTGCCCTGGGCACACTTCCACCTGACTTACTGATTCGAAGTGGCACTCGGGTCAAGCTGCGCATCCAAATCCGCTGGCAAAATCACCTTGAAAATCGAACCCGCCCCAGGCGTTGATTCCACACGAATCCGCCCCATATGTTCATACGCAATCCGCTTGGTCACCGCCAACCCAAGCCCCGTCCCCTTGAGCCCCTTGGTGGTATTGAACGGTTCAAAAATCCACGCCAACCGATCCTGAGAAATCCCAGGCCCATTGTCAATCACCGAAATCGTCACCGCAGGCCGCAGCACCGCGCCGGCTTTTTTCTTGTCAGGCCGAGACTCATTGAACGAAATTTTCACCGTCACCGCGCCAGTCTCCGGCTCCACGGCTTCGACCGCATTGGAAATCAAGTTCATCATCACCTGATGAATCAAGGACGGATCCACACTGATCGGAGGCATCTCAGGATCGGCATCGACAATTAACGCTACGCCTTTTTCGGCACACACATTTTCCATTAACTGGGCACAATCATGGGCGAGTTTGTTGATGTGGGTCAGTTCCAAATTCAGTTGCAACTTGCGTCCAAAGGTCAGCATGTTCATTGTCAGGGCGGCGATCCGGTCGAGGTTCCGCCGGAGGATGCCCCATCCGTTTCGG
>JALSHW010000071.1 GCA_026982035.1 Phycisphaerales bacterium
CTTTGCAGTGATTGTGAATCGATTCGGGCTTGTGGGGGGGATTGTGGTGCTGGTGTTGTATGGGATGTGGATTGGGGGGGCGTTGTTGGTGGCGGCGAGCTGCCGAGACCCGCTTGGGCGGATGATTGCGGTGGGGATTCCGGCTTTTATTGCGGCTCAGGTGATTATTAATGTGGGGATGAATCTTGGGATGCTCCCGATCATCGGGATCACCCTACCCTTTGTGAGTTATGGCGGGTCGAGTTTGTTGACCTGCTGGGTGATGACGGGATTGATTGTCAATGTCGCTTTGCACCGACCCAGGCCGCCTTACCGGGCTTCTTTTGAGTACGCCGATGATGATGGACCCCCCCAAAGTACGATGCAACCAACCAGACCTTACGGACGATCAGCGGGGTTCTCCGGGCGAGCGGTCACGCGGTAGATTTGTGAAGAATGATGATCGTGGGAATCCGGTGGCGTTTTCGCATGATTTGGAGGCGATTGTGCCTCCGGCGGCGTGGTCGAGGAAGGTTGCGGAGTTTGGGATTGGACTTGAAGATGGGGAAGTGGAGATGCTTGGGAAGTATCTCGCTGCGCTTATGGATGTGAATACGCGGACGAATCTGACGGCGATTCGGGATGTTGATGAGGCGTGGGATCGGCATATTTTTGATGCGTTGACGCTGGTGCCTGTGCTTGGGGAGATGGGTGGTGAGGAAGATGAAGAGAAGACTCCCTCCGACCTCGCCCCCCCAAACTCGGCCACCTCCCCCGTCAGGACGGGGGAGGGGAGGAAGAAGGTGATTGATGTGGGTTCTGGGGGGGGGCTGCCTGGGATACCGCTGGCGATTGTGATGCCTGGGATTGATTTTGTGTTGTTGGATGCGACCAAGAAGAAGACGGATTTTGTTGAGAACTGTGTGGCGTGGTTGGGGCTGACCAATGTGACGGTGATCAATGGGCGGGCTGAGGGGCTTGGGCAGGATAAGGGGCGGAAGGTTTTGCAAGGGTATGTTGGGGGGCATCGGGAGAAATATGACGCGGCGATGGCGCGGGCGGTGGGGAAGATTGCGATGATTGCGGAGCTTACGGTGCCTTTGGTGAAGGTGGGGGGGCTTGTTGTTTTGACCAAGGGGGAGAAGGCTGAGGCGGAGCTTGCTGAAGCGAAGAAGGCGTTGCATATGTTGCACACGACCCATGCGGGGACGGTGGAGACGCCTACGGGTCGGGTGGTTGTTTTGGAGAAGAGGCGTGGGACGCCCAAGATGTATCCCAGGCGTGATGGGGAACCCAAGCGGATGCCTTTGGGGATTGGTCAGAAGTGAATACTGGTGTGAATGATAGTTTGGGTGCCCCGTTGGTGGATTCTTATCCACCTGCGGGTCTTGGGAGCTCAGTCTATGTTGGTTGTACGAAGACCTGCAGGTGGCAAAGCCCACCAGCAGGGCACCCGGAGAAGAAGATACCCGGTGAAGAGGGTCGTCGATGAGTCGTGATGTTGAGATGTTGCTTGGGGTGGATGGGCCGATTGCGGATCGGCTTGAGGGGTATGAGCCGCGTAGAGAGCAGGTGGAGATGGCGTGTGCGGTGGATCGGGCGATGGAATCTGGGGCGCATTTGTTTGTGGAGGCGGGGACGGGGGTTGGGAAGAGTTTTGCGTATTTGGTGCCTGCGATTGTTCGGGCGATGCGGTCGGGGAAGAAGGTTGTGGTGGCGACCAATACGATTGCGTTGCAGGAGCAGTTGGTGAAGAAGGACATTCCGATTTTGTTGGATGCGTTGGCGGGGATTGGGGGGATAGGAAGGGGGGGAGATGAAGAGAAGACCCCCTCCGACCGCTGCGCGGCCACCTCCCCCGGAAGCCCGGGGGAGGAGCAAGAGTCAGAGCAGGAGCCTCGGGAATGCAAGGCGGTGTTGGTGAAGGGGCGGGGGAACTACATGTCGATTCGGCGGTTGCGGCTGGCGAGTGAGCGGCGAGATAAGTTGTTTGTTGATGGAGCGTCGCGGCGGTCGCTTGATGTGATTGAAGAATGGGCGTATGGGACTGAGGATGGGACGCTTTCGTCGCTGCCGAGTGTGGAGCGGATGGCGGTGTGGAACTCGGTGCAGTCGGATTCGACCAACTGCATGGGGCGGAAGTGTCCGCATCATGGGGATTGTTTTTATCAGGCGGCGCGGAAAGAGATGGAGGATGCGGATCTTTTGATTTGTAATCATGCGTTGTTCTTTTCGGATATGGCGCTGCGGATGATGGGGAATGGGAAGGGGTTTTTGCCTGCGTATGACCATGTGGTGCTCGATGAAGCGCATGCGGTTGAAGATGCGGCGGCGGATCATTTTGGGGTGTCGCTGACGGAAGGACGGGTTGGGTTTTTGCTTCGGCAGTTGTATCAGGAGCAGACGCAGCGGGGGTATTTGGCGCAGTTGGCGTTGGTGACGGGGGATATTGAGCCGGTGGACAAGGCGATTTTGTTGGTTCGGGAAGCGCAAAGGGCCAGCGATGCGTTCTTTGATTCGCTCAATCGGAAGATGGTCAGTGGAGGACTTGTCAATGGGCGGGTGCGGGCCCCTGGGGTTGTGGAGAATGTGCTTTCGCCTGCGATGAATGATTTGTGCCTGCGGCTTAAGCGGCTCAAAGATGGTGTCACCAATGATGCGGATCGATTTGAGTTGAATGCCTTTGCGGTGCGGGCCAAGGAGATTTCAGATCAGACCGAGACATTGATTGAGCAGACGGCTGAGAAATGTGTGTACTGGATTGAGACTTCAGGTCAGCCCGGGAGGGGTGGGGTTCGGGTGACGATTGCGTGTTCGCCTACGGAAGTGGCTCCGCTTTTAAAGGAGCATTTGTTTGGGGGGGAGGCGTCGGTGGTGTTGACCTCGGCGACGCTGACGACGCGGGAGGTGGGGGAAGATGAAACGCCTGAGCATGCAGAGACGGCGTTTATGCATTGCTTGTCACGGCTGGGTGGTGAGGGGGCCAGTGTGTTGCAGTTGGGAAGCCCGTTTGAATATGCTTCGCAGGTGGAGGTTTTTGTGGATGCTTCGGTGCCTTCGCCTGGGAGGGGGAGAGGACGGGCTGGAAGCCCATCCCACCAAGGTGGGGAATCATTTGAAGAGGCGATTGCTTCGCGGGTGCATGATCATGTGGTGGCGACCGATGGGGGGGCGTTTGTGTTGTTTACGAGTTTTCGGTTGTTGTATCAGACGGCCGATGTGTTGCGGCGGCCACTGGAGGCGATGGGGTATCGGGTGTGGGTGCAGGGAAAGGATGGGCCTCGGACGCAGATTTTGGATGAGTTTCGGGAGCATGATCGGGGGGTGCTTTTTGGGGCGTCGAGTTTTTGGCAGGGGGTTGATGTGCGGGGTGATCGGCTCAGGAATGTGATTATTACGCGGCTGCCGTTTGAGCCGCCGGATCGTCCGATTGTTGAGGCGCGGAATGAACTGATCAGAGAAAGAGGCGGGGATCCGTTTCGGGACGATTCGTTGCCCAGGGCGGTGATTCGGTTTAAGCAGGGGTTTGGACGGCTGATTCGGTCGAGCACGGATTCTGGGCGGGTGGTTGTTTTGGATCCACGGATTGTGACGACGGGGTATGGCAAGGCGTTTCGGAATTCGATTCCGCAGGGGGTGGAGTTGATACGGGTGGGGGCTGAGGTGCAATAACGGGTGCCATGCTGGTGGGCTTTGCCACCTGCATGTCTTTGAAACACCCAAGACCCGCAGGTGGCAAAGCCCACCAGCGGGGCACCCAGAGGGGGAAGGGGGAGAGGGGGTTCTGGCGGTTGGTGTGATCTTCACTTTGGGGGGTTTGGCTCCTATCGTCTGGGTTCACGCGATTGGGCGTGGATTTCGGAGATCGATCGATGCTTGGACGGGTTTTTAAGGCGTATGACATTCGTGGGACTTACCCGGACTTGCTTACGGATCGGATGGGGTGGCAGATCGGGTGTGGGTCGGCTCGGTTTTTGCTTGAGGAGGCGAGCAATGACGGGGAGTCGACGCCGATGATGCGGAATGTGATTATTGGGCGGGACATGCGGAAGTCTTCGCCGACGCTTCGGGAAGAACTTGTGCGGGGGCTGACTTGTTATCATGCGAGTGTGATTGATTTGGGGTTGATTGACACGCCGATGATGTATTTTGCGATTAACTATTTGGATGCTTCGGGTGGGGTGGTGATTACGGCATCGCACAATCCGCCTCAGTACAACGGGTTTAAGATATCTAAACGCAAGGCCAAGCCGGTCGGCGAGACGACGGGGCTTGATGTTGTGCGGAAATATGCGGCGATGGTGGATAAGAATGCGGTGCCTGATGAATCGACGATTGTTGAAGAGCGGGATTTGTGGAAGCCGTATGCCAAGCATGTGCTGAAGTTTTTGGATTTGGGTGATCGTGATGCGTCCAGGCCGATGAAGATTGTGGTTGATGCGTCCAATGGGATGGCCGGGATGATGTGCCCGAAGGTGTTTGGCACCAATGGCGAATCGGTCGATGGGCTTGAGATCATTGAGATGAACTTTGACATTGAATCTGGGGAGATGGCCCATGATCCGAATCCACTGGTCGAAGCGAATCCTGAGCAG
>JALSHW010000072.1 GCA_026982035.1 Phycisphaerales bacterium
TTGCGGTATAAACGATTCCACCAACTGCCCGACGACCCCTTGTCTGTCCCGAGATAAAGATCGTCGTCGCCATCACGATCAAAATCAAAGAAGGAAGAGAGCAGCGTCGGATCATCCTCTGCATCAACACCCAACGCTCCAGCAACATCAGTAAATGTGCCATCGCCATTGTTGCGGAACAACAAGTTTCGTTCCCAATTGGTCAGCGTCCCAGTACGAGCCGAGAGATACAGATCCATATGCCCATCGAGGTCATAGTCCGTCCAAGAAGCCCCCATCGCCGCAACCACCACATCCATCCCAGTGGCCACACTCACATCAGTAAACACGAAGTTGCCATCGTTCCGGTAGAGCTTACTCGACTCAAGCCATCCACCAACAAAGACATCTTGATCCCCATCATTGTCATAATCAGCCGTCGCCACCCCCGAAGCGGCCATGGATGCCAAATTTGAACCAACACTGCGATCCGTAAAATTCCCAGTACCATCGTTCTCATACACCGCCATCGCCCCCCCAACGCCTCCAGCCAAGAGAATATCGAGATCATCATCCCCATCAAGATCCACCAAAGCAAACCCAGGCCCGAACTGAGAAATATTGGACGAATCAATTCCAAAGACCACCCCACGAGACGCCGCCTCTTCCGAAAACGACAATGGCTGCCCAGCACTTGCAGCCCCAATCACAAAAACCAATCCCGAAAACACCGCAAAACTTCCACAACGCATAACTCAACCCTCTCCAAAAACGCCCTGAATCCATCTCGATTGGCTCACGAATCACCCAATCAGGCCCGAGGCATCCAATGTACCGCATCAAGCCCCTCCAACTCAAGAAAAAATAGACAATCATTCTGCTCTTTTTCGAGATCAAGTTATCGGTGGTTGTTGAATGAAACCCCATATCGAGTCCCATATCCCAAAGACCTGTTCGGGTGCCTGGATCAATCGAAACAACACAACATACGGCTGCACATCGTGGAAACAACCTATTTTTTATCCGCAAACAACCTCATCCACTCAACCACACCCCAGACAGAGTAAAAGGTGGTTTGTAGCCGCTTTTCTTGCTGTCGCATCGCATCACGATGCCTCCGCGACGGTTCAATGCAGATAAATTTTGCCCGGCCTGCATCCAGTCACATCTTCTTCCGAATGTATATGCAGGCAAGAAATTGCCTTTGACAGACACCGTTTGAAACAAAATACCAAAGGCAAGAGATTCAGCAGCCCGAACATTTACCGTCTTGATTCCAAACAATCGTTGGCTCATCAATCATCAAGTAGATTTTTTCAACCGCCTGAATCTCAACCAAATCACCTGGCTTCTGGACTGGATCGTCAATGTCCCCAACCAGTCTGGAAACCTTCCCCGGCGGGGCACACCGCCCCGCCGGGGTTTCGGGAGGGAAGCAGCCATCGTGGCTGCCAACCTTCGGGCGCGGGAAGGCGAGAGCCCGCGTCCGTTTTCAAATCAACACCTGGGTCTTGGGCACTCGCCCAGACCCGACCAATCCGACGCCGGGTGGGTAGAACCTCGGTATCGACAACCATCCCCAAACCAGGATTCCAGAAAACCCAACCCCAAAAAGCCCATACGATCAAGCCGTGACCTTTGACCCCCACGCCAAAGCGTACCTCTCCATCTTGGGTTGGCCCAGCGGCTTTACCCATGACGACCGAATCGAAGCCCTCGTGGCTTCGGCAGCGATGGACCCCCGGCAAGCCGCCCTTCAATCCAAAATACCGACACCAGCAATCGTCACCACCATCGACGCCCTGATCAGTGACGAGATCCTCCGTGTTCTTCACAAGCGTGGCGTCCTGGCCCTGGCACCCTCCGAAGACGAAATCGCCCTCTATCCCAAACCCGAACCCGTCAAACGAATCGCCAGATTCCCCAACACCACCCCCCCCAATTCCCCCACTTCCCCCACTTCCTTTGCCGTCGATGACAACGACGAACCGGCATGGACCTTCACCAGCCAAGATATCCGCCTGGTCGTGGCCGCAACGACCCAATCGAGCTCAACGACGATCAAAGCCACCCGACCAATCGGTGGCATCCGAAAGGCCGGACGAAGGATTCCAGAAGCTCGAATCACCAAATCCCACCAACTTCAAACCAATGAAATCCTCGACCTCCACCTCTGGACCGATGGCAAGCCCCGCCTGCTCCGCTTGACTGGACAACGAACACTCATCCGATCACTCGAAAACATCGACAAACCCCCATCACTCCTCGATCCACCAGACCCCATCGAACTCCTCAAACCCCACATCCCAGGCGTACACATCGACCAGGGATTCAACAACTTCACCCCCCCAGCCAACATCCGAATCAAAGGCGAAGGCAGCCGAGCCCACAACACCAAACGCTCCCAAAAATCATTCGAATTTTACTCCGTATGGGTCGCCTTGCTCGATCAGATGCTTCGGGGATAAGGATCGATTTGCAGATTTTGGACTGAATACTCCAAAGTTGTGGTATCCTTGTGAAATAGGAAGTACCGATGTCCCAATACTTTTCTACGCAATACCACCTTGCCCGCACCGGGGCGATGCGTTGCCAACTGGAGACTTGAAATGGAATCCCTGATTCAGCAGTTCATCAACAATGAAGATGTCTACATCCCGACCCTCATCGCCACGGCGATTGTCCTGGTTGTCATCGTCAAGGCCTTTGCTGGGATGGTCAAGGGAATCGCCTCAGAGAGGACCCGCAGAGAGATCGCCGCCTACATCGCCGAAGGGTCCATGACCCCAGAACAAGGCGAACGACTCCTCAACTCCAACAAACCCCGCGGCTGCAACTAGAACTTGAATACCACATCAAGGAATCAACCATGAGTCTCACACTCGCATCATCAACCCTCTGTCAGACACTCGCCCAAGGCAGCGCATCGTCGATCACCGACGCAATGGCTGACGATTTTCCCGTGGTCATCGTCTTCGGTATCATGGGAGCGGTCGGAATCTTTGCCATCCTCTTTGGATGTATTACCAGCATGGTCAATACCAAGGAATCCCAAAAAACCAAGCGCGAACTGGCGGCCTATGTTGCTGAGGGCTCCATGACCCCCGCAGACGCCGAGCGGATTTTGAAAGCGGACAAAGCCGACGACTGACTTAAACACGCGACTGGCCGTGGGTGTAGTTGGGCGATTCCTTGGTAATCCGAATATCGTGTGGATGGTTCTCCACCACCGTCGCGCTCGAAACCCGCACAAACTTGGTATCCCTGCGGAACTCTTCGATGGTTGCGCAGCCGCAATACCCCATCGCCGATTTGAGCCCCCCGACCAATTGATACGCAAACTCGGCCAGTGATCCCCGGTACTGCACCAACCCCTCGACACCTTCTGGTACAAACTTTTGGGCCTTGGATTTACCAGGAACCGCCAGTTTGTCGGCTTGGCGGTAGCGATCGGCAGACCCCGCCCCCATCGCGCCTTCGGAGCCCATGCCCCGGTACGACTTGAACCGTCGGCCACCCGAAATCACCAACTCACCAGGCGACTCATCAAGCCCGCCAAACAACGAACCCATCATCACCGAATCGGCACCGGCGGCGATGGCCTTGGCAATGTCGCCACTGAGCCGAATCCCGCCATCGGCGATCACGGGAATATCTGACCCAATCGAAGCGATGCCTTCAACAGCGTTCATGATCGCCGTGATCTGAGGCATCCCCACACCCGTCACCACCCGCGTCGTGCAGATCGACCCGGGACCAATCCCAACCTTGACCGCATCGGCTCCGGCTTGAGCCAGAGCAATGGCGGCTTGGGCGGTGGCTATGTTGCCCGCAATGACATCAATCCTGTATCTTTTTTTGATCTCTTTGACCGTCTCAATCACCGCACCAGAATGCCCATGAGCCGTATCAACCACCAGCACATCGACCTCGGCAGCAAGCAACGCCTCGACCCGATCAAACTGATTCGGACCCACGGCCGCGCCAACGCGGAGCCGACCACGCGAATCGACACAGGCGTGAGGAAACTGGCTGAGCCGTTCGATGTCCCGCATCGTGATCAAGCCACACAAACACCCGGCATCATCAACCAGCAATAATTTTTCAACCTTGTGCTGGTTCAACACTTTCTCGGCTTGTTGGAGTGTGGTTTCCGCTGGAGCCGTGACGAGGCCTTCTTTGGTCATGACCTCGGCAATAGGGATGTCGTGATTGGAGGCGAACTTGAGATCGCGCCTGGTGAGGATGCCGAGGAGTTTTCCTTTGGAGCGGAGGGTCGTGCTGCCGTCTTGGGTGATGGGGAAGCCCGAGACATTGTGGGCGTGCATGAGTTCGATGGCTTTGGCGACGGTGTCGGCGGGCCCTAGGGTGATGGGATCGGTGATCACACCGTTGGCCGAGCGTTTGACGGTGGTCACCTCGCGGGTTTGTTCTTCGATGGAGAGGTTTTTGTGAATAATCCCGATGCCCCCTTCTTGGGCCAGTGCGATGGCCAGGGTCGATTCGGTGACGGTGTCCATCGGTGCTGACACCAAGGGGGTGTTGATCTGAATGGAGTTGGTCAGGCGGGTGGTCGTGATGGCGTCGGCGGGGA
>JALSHW010000073.1 GCA_026982035.1 Phycisphaerales bacterium
TGGGGGCAAAATCGTAGAGGGTTTTTCCAAGCAGGTCATCGCTTGATTTTTGTTTGAATCCACGGGCGGCGACATCGTTGGAGCAGAGAATGGTTCCATCAGAATCCCAGACCATGATCGAAACAGCGTACATTCCTGACAAGAGTTCGGTAAAGAGCGATTCTACTGAAAATTTTTCGAGCATCTTCAGTGCAAGGTCAGATGCTTGGTCTGCGTTGTGTTTATTCTGATCTTCAATGGCCATATAAATCGTCCTCAGAGAATGGAAGTCTGAGTATACACGCTAGTTTGGTTTTGTGCGGATTCTTGACGATCTCTCAGAATCCAACTGATTCAGGATTCAGTTGAAGTGTGTTTGGATTCAAAGGGCGCATTGAGTCGGTGGGCATCGGTGGTTTCCAATGCGGCTTCTCTGGCAAGTCCGACCAGTTCGACTCGATCGGCAATGTTGAGTTTTTCGCCGATCCGTTCGCGGTGCCGGTCAATGGTGGAGACGGATCGGTGCAATCTCTCGGCGATCTGTTTTTGCCGAAGCCCTTGGCCCATCAACGCAAGAACCTCGAGTTCTCGTGGAGAGAGAATCGACAGGCGGCCCAGATCATGAACCTTGACATTAAAGAGTTGGTCTGGTGTGCATCGATCACGAAGCCGTTGGAGTTCTGTAGGCGTGATTTGTTCAACGGTGACAAGGAGCATCCAATCAGACTTGCCTTGATCATCGACTTTGATCGGGCTGACGGTCGAGCAGAAGCGTGTGCCAACAAGAATTTCGGTGACCAGTATGGGATGTTCTTTTTCAATCGCCAACTTGAGAAACTGGATTCGTTCTTCTGCCCAGCTCTGAGGCGACAGATCAAGGAGACTCTTTCCAACAACCGATTCTGGAGATTCATCGACAAAGACCGCGGCGGCCAACTCGTTGGCAAAAACAATTTCGCCTGTTGGGGTCAACGCAAGAACCTTGGTCGAATGGAAGCCGTTGATCATGCTTTCAAGAATTAGTTGAGATGACCATCCATCAAGAACGAAGCGCGATGATTCGCACGGTTTGGTATGATGAGTTTGTTGGCTGTGACAGCCAGATGTTGACTCGTTCGTCACGAGTATGTCCCTTGTACAAATCAGGACCGTCAAATCCTGCCCACCCGTGTCCCTCGGATGATCAGCAAACAATCGCTGATACGGCATACACTATATCATGCCAGCACACACGATGATGCGGGTAAAAACCACCATTTGGAGAATCACATGGGTTCGAAAATATTTACGACAGCACAAGAGTCATTCTTGGATTTACGCGATCAAGGCATCATCCATGATGGAATGATGTGCATGGTCGGTGGCTTTGGGCTCTGTGGCATCCCCGAACAACTCATCATGGCACTTCGCAAAACTGGGGTAAAACATCTAACCTGTGTCTCCAACAATGCAGGTGTTGATGACTGGGGGCTTGGACTTTTACTCGAAACCAAACAGATCAAAAAAATGATCTCTTCCTATGTCGGCGAAAACGAAGAGTTCGCTCGGCAGTTCTTGTCGGGTGAACTTGAAGTCGAGTTCAATCCACAAGGCACACTCGCTGAACGCGTGCGTGCAGGTGGTGCCGGTATCCCGGCGTTCTATACCGCTACGGGTGTGGGGACACAAGTTGCCGATGGAAAGGAAACCAGAACCTTTGCATCACCCAATGGTGGACAAGAACGGGAGTTCATTCTGGAGACCGGCTTGTTTGGTGATCTTGCACTTGTCAAGGCCGCCAAGGCCGACTCGTTTGGGAACTTGGTCTTCCATGCAACGGCACGAAATTTTAATCCAGAGATGGCCTCGGCGGCACGCTTTACGATCGCCGAGGTCGATGAAATCGTTGAACTCGGATCACTCGATCCCGACGAAGTGCATCTGTCGGGGGTGTATGTCAATCGGGTCGTGCAGACGGTGTCTGAGAAGCGGATCGAACAACGAACGGTGCGTGCTTTATGAATGACACGCCTTCCAATCCTGACATCAAGAAAAAACCGATTTACACGCGGCCCAAGTTTATTGTTTCGTTGATCGCAGCCGTGATTTTTCTGATTTTGATTTTCCAGAACTGGGGCATGACGACCATTGAAATCTTCTTCTGGACCGCCACGCTGCCTGGATCAGTCTTTTATCTGATTTTCGCATTGATCGGATTTGCCGTGGGATGGCTGGTTCGGAGGCCAAAGACCGGGCAATCCAAGTCCAAAAAACCACAAAATTGAGATTCTGGGCTCAATTCATTGCGAACGGGTCTCAACTGGAGTACGATTCGGGTACTTCGGTGTCCGATTTGGATGCCTTTGGGAGCGTCTCTCAATTATGTCTCAAACCAAAGCCCAGTCCGGCGTCCGATCCAGCGGTCGATCCAGCACCATTCCGCTGACTCAGCTCACGCGCGGCCAGAGCGGTCGGGTACAGATTGATGGGGTTGCCAATGATGAGGTCAAGATGTTACGGGCGATGGGGCTTCGACCCAACGCTTCGGTGACGATGTGTCGGCTTGGGGAGCCCTGCATTGTGTCGCTTTCGGGTGCCTGTGGCGGGGGGTGTCGAATCGGGCTTGCTCGAGAGATTGCCGGTCGTGTGATGATTACGGTCGATACCCATACCGACGATACCCAAACTGTTGATCCCCAAACTGGCGAGTAGTTCCATGAGCAGCGTTGATGCACTGCCCGCACACGGGACCCGGATCATCGCCGTGCTTGGCAATCCCAATGTGGGCAAGACCACGCTCTTCAACCGCATCGCTGGTATTCGTGCCAAGACTTCCAACTTTCCGGGGACAACCCAGGACGCTCGACATGCGGCTTGTTGCGGCGCGATGTTGATTGATCTGCCTGGGGTGTATTCGCTTGATCTGGAGATGTCCGAATCGGCGGTCTGTCGGGGGGTCCTTGACGGGGAACTGGCACCGGCGGGGATTGAGGCCCATGAGCCCAATGCGATTTTGGTGGTGATTGATGCGACGAATCTGATGCGGAACATGACGATTGTTGCTGAGGCGATTGGGAAGCGTTTGCCGATGGTTGTGGCGGTGAACATGATGGACCTTGCCAAGGGGCGGGGGATTCATATTGATCTTCAGCGGCTTGGCGAATGCTTGGGATGCACGGTCGTTGGGTGTTCTGGAAAGACCGGCGAGGGGATTGAGGAACTCAAGGCGGCCTTGGAATCGGCGACGATTCCCAATCGAAGTGCGCCGACGGAGATCGACGCGATCGAAGCGTGGGGCGATGATATGTATTCGCTGGTTGCGGCGGCGCGGGATACGCCGGTGGATGATGGATTGACCGATCGGCTTGACCGGGCCTTTACGCATCCGTTGTTGGGGGTGCTGACATTTTCGATCGTGATGACGGGCTTGTTCTGGGTGATTTTCAAACTCGCGGCGATCCCGATGGACTTGATTGATGCGTGGTTCGGGACGGTGGGGGGCTGGGCGGAGTCGTTGCTGCCTGATGGGGCGATCAAGGGGCTTTTGGTTGATGGGGTGATTGCGGGGATTGGTGGGACGATTGTCTTTTTGCCTCAGATCGTGCTGTTGTTTTTCTTGCTGGCGTTGCTTGAAGGGACGGGGTATTTGGCACGGGCGGCGTTTGTGATTGACCGGGTGTTGCGGCCGTTTGGGATGAGCGGGCATGCGTTTGTGCCTTTGTTGTCGAGCCATGCGTGCGCGATTCCTGGGATCATGGCGGCGCGTTCGGTGCCTGATCCGAAGGATCGGTTGGCGACGATATTGGTGGCGCCGTTTATGAGTTGCAGTGCGCGGATTCCGGTGTATGTGTTGCTTACGGTGATTTTGTTTCCGGATTCGCCGGCGATGCAGGCGGTGGCTTTTACTTCGTGTTATGTGATTGGAGTGCTGGCGGGGTTGCTCAGTTCGCTCCTTGTTCGTCGGACGATTTTGCGTGGGGCGTCGAGGCCGATGGCGATGGAACTGCCGAGCTATCGGTTGCCTGATCTCAAGGCCTCGGCGTTGTTGACTTATGACCGGGCGATGATGTTTTTGCGCAAGGCCGGGACGATGATCGTGGCGATTTCGATTGTGCTGTGGTGGTTGGGGGCGTATCCGAACAACACGGATGATTTTGAGCCGGCTGTTGGAGCGACGGTGGCGGAGGTTGAGCAAGCCCAGGCGCGGTACCATGCGAGCCATTCGTTTCTTGGGCGGATTGGTAATGCGGTTCAGCCGGTGTTTGAGCCGTTGGGATATGACCGGCAGTTGACGATCGGGGTGCTGGCGAGTTTTGCGGCCCGTGAGGTTTTTGTTTCGACGATGGCGGTGCAGGTGGTGGGGAGTGACGATACGGAGGATGATTCGATTTTGGAATCGGTTGCCAATGCCAAACGGGATGATGGGACGCCGGTGTTTACGCGGGCGACGAGTTGGTCGTTGTTGGTGTATTACATTTTGGCGATGCTGTGTTTGCCGACGCTTGTGGTGACGGCCAAGGAGGCCGGGGGTTGGCGGTGGGCGTGGTTGCAGTTGGGGTGGATGACACTGCTGG
>JALSHW010000074.1 GCA_026982035.1 Phycisphaerales bacterium
CGGATCATGATGTGCACATTTCGAATGCGATTGCCAATGGGTTGGCCAATATTTCGATCAAGACGGGTGTGCCGGTGTCCTTTGGGGTGCTGACGACCAAGACCATTGAGCAGGCCATCGCGCGGGCTGGGGGAGTTGATGGGAAGACGGGGGGCAATAAGGGTGCTGAGGCGATGGGGGCGGTGCTTGGTGCTGTTGGTGCCATTGGTGCTCTTGGGTGTGCTCAGAAAGAGAACAGGCCTGGGATTCGGTATGCTCCTGGGTTTGAAGTTCCAGATAAGGCGTCGATCGCCGGTGAGGGTGCGTGAAGTATGGGTTCACCCAGAGATATTCGTCGGCTTGCATTGATGGCGTTGTATCAGCTTGATGCTCGATCTGGCGCGGATGTGGAGTTGATTCGCAGTTCGCTTGATGACACGGATACTTTTTTGAGTGAAGGGTTGAGCTTTGCTGATCCGTCATCGAAACTGAGTGAGAAGGATCGTGATCGGGCTTTTGAGTCTGCGGTGGGGGCGTATGGGAATATTGAAGTGGCCGATGCGGAGTTTAATGGGTTGTCCACGGAGTGGGCGGTGCATCGGATGCCTGCGATTGATCGGGCGATTTTGCGGTTGGCGCATTATGAGATGACGATGATCGCCGATCCAAAGCCCAAGGCGAGCGTCAATGAGGCGATTGAGTTGGCCAAGCAGTTTTCGACGGCCGAGTCGCCGGGGTTTGTCAATGGATTGTTGGATAAGGTGCTCAGGCGGGTGTTGAGGGAATCGGACCAGCAATCGGACCAGCAATCGGGCCAGGCGGCTGCTGAATCTGCGGAGTTGTAAGCATGGCGATTTTCCGTAAGACATTTGACAAACTCAAGGCCGGGCTTGGTAAGACGAGGCAGAGCTTTGTATCGTCGTTGCGGTCGGTGCTTTCTGGAAAGCAGCTTGATGACGAGTTGATTCGCGAGATTGAGAAGCGATTGATTGAGTCGGATGTGGGGGTGGTGGCGACCAACAGACTGATCGATGGGATCAAGGCCGATTACAAAGCCGGGACACTCACCAGGGGTGAGGATGTTATTGAATATCTCAAGAGTGAACTCAAGGCGATGTGGCCTGAGCAAGACCGAACGCTCAATATGAGTGATACCAAGCCGATGGTGATTTTGATGACGGGGGTCAATGGGGTTGGTAAGACGACTTCGATTTCGAAACTTTGTCATCAGTTGACCGGTGAGGGCAAGACGGTGTTGCTGGGTGCGTGTGATACTTTTCGGGCTGGGGCTGTGCGTCAGTTGGAGATTTGGGGGGAGCGATTGGGTGTTGAGGTTGTTAGGGGGCAGCAAGGGGGCGATCCGGCGGCGGTTGCCTTTGATGCGTGCGGTGCGGCCAAGGCGCGTGGGGTGGATGTGTTGATTTTGGATACTGCGGGTCGGTTGCATACCCAGGGGGGGTTGATGGATCAGTTGACCAAGATTCGACGGGTGATTGATAAGCAGATTCCTGGTGGGCCTCATGAGACGCTTTTGGTGCTTGATGCGACGAGTGGGCAGAATGCTTTGAGGCAGGCCGAGGAGTTTGATGCGGCGATTGGGGGGGCGGGGGTGACGGGGATTTTCCTGAGCAAGCTCGATGGGACGGCCAGGGGCGGGATCGTGGTGGCGATCAAAGAGGTGACCAATATCCCGGTCAAGTTTGTCGGATTGGGAGAAACGCCCGAGGATATCGAGCCATTTGAGCCAGAACAGTTCGTCGAGGCAATATTTGCCGAAAAATGACGATATTTTTTCAAAATGGAAATATGGGTAGAAACCCTCTTTTTCGGGCTTGAGCGGGGGTTTTTGCCCAGTGGGCGAATCGGGAAAGGGGGGGTGGTGAAAATTGCCACCAAATTATGGAAATTGTCTCTAGGCGCATAGACAGACAGTGTTTATACTGGTGATTGTGAGGCAGGTAGTTTCTGTCTGGGGATAAGAGACATTCAATTTCTTTGAAGGAGAAAGAGAGCTATGAAAAACATTTTACCTTGTGCAATACTTTCATTTGCAACGCTTGGTGCGTCTGCAAGTGGACTTGTGATTGGCGAGTACCAACTCAACGACCATCCAGATGGCGGTGAAACTCCACCGCCTTACGGGCTTCGTTTGGATGGTGTTCTGGGTGCTGGGATCGCGACTTTGAGTATGGATTTCTACGACAACACTGTACTGACCGTTCATGACAACGGTGGTGCTTTGTCGATCAACATTGTCGGAACGCTCTATGGCGGTCTGATTGATGGCTCCGGCGGGTACATCTCGGCAAACACTTATGAGGTGGATTTCACCTATACGGTGGGTGTCAACAGTGTTGCCGATGGCTGGGATGTTAATGGCTTTGATGTCGGGAATACTGGTACTTTGACCAACACCGATACCAATGTGGTCACCACGCTTTATGGCATGCCGAACAATCTTGGTCTGAACTTCGCCTTCTTGGCTGATGATCATCGTCTCGATACAGACGCGAACGACTGGGTTGGTCGCGGCTGGTTGACTGATCAGGCCGATGGTTCGGATCCATATGCTGGATACCGTGACTGGTTGTTTACCGCGACTGTGATTCCTGCTCCAAGTGCTTTGGCATTCTTGGGTTTGGGTGGATTGGTTGCGACTCGCCGCCGTCGGTGATTTCGTGAAAAAAGTTTCGTGAAACGAAACTTTGTGAAACGAAACTTTGTGAAACGAAACATGGTATTTGAAAGGCCCTCCGCATTGGAGGGCCTTTTTTATGGCGTGATGGTGTTTGAGTGGGCATGGGTTGTTGGGTTATCCGTCGCCTCGGGCTTCAAATTCGGAGTCGAACTCCTCAGCGAAGAGGACGGCGCCGGGGAGGTCGTGTTTCCAGGGTTGCTGGCTGGTGATTTCGCGGGCGGCCTTGCGTCCGTCGAGGACTGAGCGGCGTTCGGCGTTGGTGTCGGGGGTGTCCATTGCTGTATGGGGGAGACTTGGATCGTCTTGCACGACATGGAGTTTTTGGGTTGGGAAGGCGAATTCGACGCCGAGTTTGTCGGCGAGCCGGACGATGTCGAGCATGAAGCGGTGCTTTTCGCGGAGTTCGATCGACCAGTCTGGACATTCAAAGAACATGTAAACGAGGATGTCGAGTGAGTGTGGGCCGAAGCTGTTGAGCCAAACATGGTAATAGTCTTTGCGGGTGTAGGGGTGGAGTTTGACGATTTCGCGGATGCCTGCGCAGAAGGATTCGATTTTTTCGGGGTGGGTGTCGTAGGTGACATTGAGTTTGGTGTTGAAGCGGCGGTACTTTCGTCGGCCATAGTTGTCGACGGTGGCGCGGACGAGGGTGGCGTTGGGGATGGTGACCAGTGAGTTGTAGAAGGTGCGGACGCGGGTGGAGCGGAAGCCGAGGTCTTCGACGGTGCCTTCGATGTCATTGATGACGACCCAGTCTCCGATTTCGAAGGGGCGGTCGAGGATGACGGCGATGGAGCCGAAGAGGTTTTCGATGGTGTCTTTGGCGGCGAAGGCGAAGGCGAGGCCTCCGATGCCGAGCCCGGTGAGCAGGGGCATGATTTCTATTTGGAAGGCGCTGGCGATGTAGATGAGCCCGATGGCGGCGATGAAGAGTTTGGCGGTGCGTTTGATCATGGGGACGAGGAGATCATCGAACTTGGTTTCGGTTTTGGCGGCTTGTGCTGAGAGCCAGTCGCCAATCAGGTCGGCGACTCGGAAGGCGGCCCAGACCATCGAGATCATGAAGAAGAGGCGGACGGCGACCAGGAGGATGGTGGTGGCGGTGGGGGGGAGGAGGCCTTGATCGAGGGCGAGGTACCAGACGCCTGCGGCGGCGAGCATTCCGAAGGGGCGGACGGCTTTGCCCAGGGACTGTTTTTCGACGGGATTGCCTCTTTTGGTTTCAAAGCGGTGCCAGCCGGTGCGAAGGATGGCGCGGACGATTTGGTCGGCGATGATGCCCAGGAAGACGACCAGGAGGATGCCGAGCCATTGCCATGGTTCCAGGCCCAGGACAAGTTTGCCTTTGGTGGCTTGGGGGACCGATGAGCGGATGCGTTGGATGAGTGATTGGTCAGCGGCGGTTTTGACGGCGGGGGTTTCGTTTTCAGTGGCGATCCAGAAACTTTGGATGGAATCGACTGTTGAGCGGGAGAATCGCCAGGAGCCCTGATCGTCGCGGGTGAGGATGATTTTGGCGTTGGGGTATTTTTGTGACCATGCGAGGTGGCGGAGTGATCTGGTGGTGTTTGGATAGAAGGTGTAGGTGGAGCTTTGGTAGGAGGGGCCTGGGTGGTCGGTGTAGACGATGTATTCGAGTCGGTTGAGGACTTCGTAGAGGTCTTTGGCGGTGGCGATTTTGGTGGATTGGAGGAGGCCTGGGGGGAAGTCGAGGCATCGGAGGGCTTCTTGGGTGTCTGTTGTGGATTGGCCTGTGATGCCTGTGAGGAAGGTGCGGAGGGTTGCTCTTGGGGATTCGAGTCCGGGTTCTGGGGATGTGGGG
>JALSHW010000075.1 GCA_026982035.1 Phycisphaerales bacterium
GGCGGTGTTTGTTTTTGGGGGGGTCGACTGATTTGGAGTACAATGAGCATGGGATTGCGACGGGGGATTTGTCGGGTTTGGTGACGCCTTTGATTAAGTGGCCTTTGTCGACGATTTATTCGCCTGGGCCTGAGGTGGCGTTGATGAGCCATTGGCCTGACAAGATTGAGGCGATGGCGCGATTGGCGATTGATCAGGACATTCGGTTTATATCGGGGATGCCGAGTTGGGCGTTGGTGTTGATTGATCGGGTGATTGAGCTTGCCAATGAGCGTGGGGGGCGGGGGATGGATGCCAAGTGTGCGCGTGATGTGTGGCCGAACCTTGAGGTGTTTGTGCATGGAGGTGTGAACTACAGGCCTTTTGTTGAACGGATGGCGATTGCGTTTTCGGGTGATCCGACGATTGATTTTCCGTGCCGTCATGAGTTGTACCCAGCGTCGGAGGGGTTTATTGCGATGCAGGACCTTGCTGATGAGCCGGGGATGCGGTTGTTGGTGGATGGTGGGACTTTTTATGAGTTTGTGCCACGGGAGCAGATTGATGATGAGAACCCTGAGGTGTTGAGCTGCTGGGAAGTTGAAAAGGGCAAACAGTATGTGGTGGTGATGAGCACCAATGCGGGGTTGTGGCGGTACATTATTGGGGATGTGGTGGAGTTTGATACGATTCCTGATGGGTTCGATGGCAAGGGTGGGGACGGACCCGCGCGGCTGAGAATTGTCGGTCGGCATCGGCACTTTATCAATGCGTTTGGAGAGAACTTGATCGGGGAACATATTGAAGACGGGGTGAGTGCGGCGGCGACGGTGGCGGGGGTGACGATTGGGGAGTTTACGGCGGCGCCGGTGTATCCGAGCCAGACGAATCGGGCGGGCTTAGAGGTTGCGGTGGAGTTTGAGGGCGGGCCAACTCAGGAGCAGCTTGAAACCTTTGGTCGGGTGTTTGATGAGACGATCAAGGCATCGAATGTGGATTACAAGACCAAGCGGTCGGATTCTTTGGGGATGACTGAGCCGACGGTCACGGTTCTGCCAGACGGGACTTTTCATCGCTGGTTGGATCAGAAGGGGAAATTGGGGGGGCAGCATAAGTGTCCTCGGTGTGCCAATCATCGAGAAATACTGGATGAAGTGCTCGAGGCGGCCCGTTTGTAGCCAGGCGTGCTATTGTATCGTGGCACCATGTCGGTGTATTTTTGGAGGTTGTGATGTCGGTGTTGTATGTTTCTCAGGCGGCGGATTCGATTCTTTCTCAGGTTGTTGATTTCATTGGATTGCTTGACGACGAGCGGTATGTCCAGGAGTCTCGGGTCTTTGACGGGGGGACGGCGGGTCAGCATATTCGACATACGCTGGATCACTTTCGGTCTTCGATCTTGACGCCTGCTGCTGAAATGATTGATTACGATCATCGCGAGCGAGGCGTGGCTGTGGAGACGGACCGAGCGGCGGCGCTCACTGAGATTGCTCAGCTTCGCAGTGCGTTGGCGGGGCTTGATGAGGATCAGTTGACTGTTGAGATGAGGGCTCAGGTGATGTGTTCTGGTGATGGGCGGTGTGCTGAGCTTGAGACCACGCGGGGGCGTGAGATTTTCTTTGCGTTGCATCATGCGATTCATCACAATGCGATCCTCAAGGCGATGGCTGGGGAGTTTGGCATTGAACTTGATGCGGGGTTTGGGATGGCGCCTTCGACGATCAATTTTGAATCTGGATTGGCATCTTCCTGAAATGTGTACTTTGAGCATTATTGAGTTGGGCCAGGGTGGCTATCGCGCTGTTCAGAACCGCGATGAGCAGCGGTCGCGTGGGCTTGCGTATCCGCCGGCGTGGCGGACGCTGGATTCGGGGGTGCGGGTGCAGTATCCGACGGACAGCGATGCTGGGGGGACCTGGATTGTGGTCAGTGATGCTGGGGTGACTGCTGGGGTGTTGAACTTTCAAACGGGGGGGAAATCGAACCCAGAAGCGAGTCGATCGCGGGGGGAGATTCCGCTGATGATGATCGAGCATGGTGATTTGGAGTCAATGCTAGAGATGCTTGAGGGGTTGGATCTGTCTGTGTATGCGTGCTTTACGGGCTTTGGTGTGGTAAATAGTGGTGGGGGGGTGCGGATGTTGATTGTGCAGTGGGATGGGGAGGATTTGCATGTGGTTCGCAGGGGCGGGGATGATTTTGAGCCGGTGGTGGTGGCGTCTTCGGGGCTTGGCGATGAGTTGGTGCAGGGGCGGGTGGGGTTATTTGATGAGATGGTTGCTCAGGATTCGAGTGTTGAATCTCAGGATGCGTTCCATTGGCATCGGTGGGACGATGAGCCGGAGTATTCGGTGATGATGTCTCGGAGGGGGGCTCGGACGGTGAGTGTGACGACGATCGAGGTTGGGGTCGAAGTTGGGGGAGTGGGTGAGCCGATGATGGGGTACCAAGAGATTCCTGAGAATGACCCGGCGCATGACCCGGTGGGGGCTGGGATGCTACAGTAGTGGCACCATGACCGACTTCCTTACTGATCTTATTGATGCACAGTTTCTTGTCTCGTTGATTGTCCTTGGGGTCGGCGTTCATGCCGTGCTTGGATGTGCTGCGATTTCGATTTGGATTGAGCGGAAGTTGTCTTCGTATATTCAGGATCGGATTGGTCCCAACCGTGCGGGGTTTGATTTTGGTCTTGCGTTTTTGGCGCCGCTCAAGGGGATGCTGGGGCTTGGTCAGGTGCTTGCTGATGGGATCAAGGCGGTGACCAAGGAGGATTACACGCCTCCGAATGTGGACAAGGTTTTGTTTACGCTTGCTCCGATGTTGGCGGTGGCGCCTGCGTTGATTACCTTTGTGATTTTGCCTTGGGGTGGATATGTGTCGGTGCCTGAGATGACGCTGCCTGTGATCGGGACGATTGGTGGGGAGACGGTTGCGGTGGCTGGTGCTGAGGTGTCGGTGGGGATTATTTACTTGCTGGCGGTGGCGTCGGTGGGTGCGTATGGGGTGACGCTTGGTGGGTGGGCGTCGAATAATAAATACTCGATGCTTGGCGGTTTGCGAGCGACGGCCCAGATGATTTCGTATGAGATCCCGATGGGTTTGGCGTTGTTGTGCTGCTTGTTGATTGCTGGGTCGTTTATGCCCAATGAGATTGTGATGTTCCAGCGAGAGCATGGATGGTTGATTGTGTTGTTGCCTTTGCCTGCGATTCTATTTTATATTTGCGTGCTTGCTGAAGCGGGGCGTGCGCCGTTTGATAATGCTGAAGCTGAGCAGGAGTTGGTTGGTGGGTACCACACGGAATACTCGTCGATGCGGTATTTGTTGTTTCCATTGACTGAATATTTGCACCTTGTGACGGGCAGTGCGTTCTTTGTGCTGTTGTTCTTGGGTGGGTATGACTTGCCTTTGGTGGGGGTGCTTTCTGCTGAATCAACCGGCATCCTTGCGGTCTTCCTTAAGTTTGGGGTGTTCTTGGGTAAGACGATGTTGTTGGTGTGCTTTGCCATTGCTTTGCGGTGGACGATTCCACGGGTTCGGTATGACCAGGTGATGATGCTTGGTTGGGGAGCGATGATTCCGGCGGGATTGCTCATGATCGTTGTGACATCCATCATGGTGCATATGGGCTGGACGAGTGTGCTGCCGATGCTGGGTGCCAATGTGTTTATGTTGGTGGTGATTCTGGTTGGGCGGAAAGTGCTTGCATCGATGTTTGGACGGTCGGTGGTGAATCACAAGATTCCGATGTATGGGTCTCGGTTCTCGCCTGTGGAGGGGACGGCTGTGGATTCGGCCCCGTCGCATCCGATGGCTCGGCAAGATGCGCCGGGTTGATTCGAAAAGTTTGATTCGAGAAGTTTGATTCGAGAATGTCGTTGTCGATTGGCCGATGGGTGGTTTGCTGTCGGTGGGTTTTGGTGTTTTGAAAGACATGCAGGTGGCAAAGCCCACCAGCATGGCACCCAAAGCCAGCATGGCACCCAAAATTGGGAAGTAGTATTTACTGCCAGGGTTTGATGTCGGAGGTGCGGAGGCGTTGGTAGAAGGTGGGGAGGAGGTAGCCGCGGTTGTTGTGGATGTAGACTCGGCCTGAGACGACGAATCGGGCGCTGTCGCCGAAGCGGATGGCTTGGTTTTCCATGGTCATGAGCAGGGCGCAGGGGAGGATGGTGAGTTCGATGCCGCTTGGGGCTGATTGGTCGTCGTTGTCGAAGATGGCCATCCAGGCGCCGTCGGAGGCGCGGTCCAGGCGAGCGGGTCGGCGGATCAGGAGGGTGCCTTCGCGGAGGCCTGGGGCGAGGATTGGGGGGGCGGTTTGGAGTTGGGAAGAGGGTTGGTTGGCGCGGTGTTGGATTGAGATGGTTGATTGGGGGGATTGGGGGGATTGGGGGTTGAGTTGGTTTCCTGAGGGGGCGGCGGTCTCGGCGTCGAGTTCTCTGAGGAGATCGAGGACATCGGGGTCTTCGTCGAGGGTTGGCGGGGGATTTGTTTCGGCT
>JALSHW010000076.1 GCA_026982035.1 Phycisphaerales bacterium
CACATGCCGAAACTGAGCAATCGCCCGCGACAACTCATTTTGCAACGCGATATTGAACTGCTGCCGATGCTGCTCCTTCGACGCCTTCCAATCCTGCGAACCGATCAAGTTCCCAAACATCAGCGTCGTATCCCCCGGCAACTGCCCAGACTGAGCAAGCACCGCCACCGCCGAACTCCGCTGCGACGGAGGCACACGAATCGAACCATCAACAACCTGAGCATCAATCCCCGCCGCCCGCAACGATGAAAGCGTCATCGTGTTTCCCGATTCGCTCATCAAGTCCACAAGTTCAGGTTTGGATGCGTATTGCGAAACCAAAAACATCGTCATCGCCGCGATCACCGCCAGTGATCCAAGCAGCAACTTCTGCGATGCCGTCATCTTCCCGATGTAGGTTCCAGCATTCTCAAATATCGTGCGCAGTTGATCCATTGAATCCTCGGCCTCCATGCCGTTGAAGTGTCATCCTGACACCAACCGCCCAAAAAGAGCGATCCCCAACATCATCGGACAACCACAGCGCAAACCTTGACCCCCAAACGCACGATCTGCGCCCTATTTTTTCAAGTAGAGAATTTGTTGCGCCCACCCAAACGCCAACCCAACCGATCCCCAGCCAATACCCCAACCAACATCCAGATCAGACCCGCATCTGCTTGATCTCGTCATACGCCTGCATCACCTGGTTCCGCATCGCCTGAAGCATCTTAAAAGCCGTATCGGCCTTATCCGTCGCCGCGATCACCCCTTCAATATCGTCCCGCTTCCCCGAAATCAAATCCTCAGCCGCCTGCGTCGCATCCTGTTGCAACGCATTAACTTCCTTCAAATTCCCCATCAACACCGCCTTAAAATCAGGACCATTCCCACCGGGCTTTGATGAGGGCTGACCGATACCACCAGGCATCTGCCCCGCGCCGCCCGCCGAACCAATCAGTCCCAATGGATCACTCACAATCAATACTCCGCTTCAAAAGCCCGTGTAGACAACCCACACTGGATCATCACTACCCTACCCGATCACGCAAGAAGTCGCAACGCTTGTGCCATCATATTTTTACTCGTCTCAGCCGCCGCCACATTGGCCTCATACGCCCGCGACGCCTGCAAACCATTGACCCATTCAACCGTCGTATCAATATCAGGCACCTGCACATACCCATCATCATCGGCAAACGGATGATTCGGACGATAATCCGCCCGCGTCGCCCCCTCCTGAATCTGAATCTCAATCACCTCAACCCCCATCCCAACCCCCTTACCAGCCGACACCGGAGCAAACATCGCCGCTCGACGCAAATACGGCTCATACTCCCCACGATCGTTCTCAATCGTCCCAGCATTGGCGATATTCGAGGCAATCACCTCCATCCGCGTCCGCTGAGCAATCATCCCACTGGTTGAAACATCAAGAGCACCATACATCCTCACACTTCCTTATCGTTTCTAGACCACCCGCTGGGCAATCGCATTCCTCAACTGACTCCGTTGAGTCCGCAGCAAATCCGCGGCCACTCGATACGCCGTCGCATTCTCCACCATCTCCTGCATCATCCGCTCCAAATCACGATCATTCCGATCATGATGCAGAATCCCACCCCCGCTGGTCGTAGGCCGCAACTCAAAATCCATCCCGGCCCCACCAAACCGCCCAACCCGACGAATCTCACGGGTTTCCTTCCACTCCAACACCCCAAAGGCCCCGCCAGTCTTCTTCCGCCGAAGATCAATGGCATCCCCCAACATCTTCTGAAACCCCTTCGGGTCAACATTTTTGGGCTGAAAGTTGGGCGTATCAATATTGGCCATGTTGTGGGCGATGATCTTCTGCCGCTGTCCAGCAAACTTCAGCAGCATCTCCGCCGCTGGCATCGCTCCCGAAGTTGTCAAATCACCAATCAACACGCCACTTGACCTCGCAACCCACCTTCACCGTTTCTCCGCAGTTTCAATGCCATCAAATCACAGGTTCGGAGACACCAAACTGTCCTCTTTCCATTTCTTGAGTTTGAGCCCAAGCGTCCGCACCCCGATCCCAAGGGCCTTGGCAGTCTTCTGACGATGCCCATTGAACCGCTGGAGCGTCGCCACGATCTCTTCGCGCTCGATCTCCGAAAGCGTCCGGTCCCCAGGCCGATAGTCCATCTTGGGCTCGGCATACGACGCCGTCGGCACCGACTGTGGAAAAGCCGTCATTGGAGCCGATGCGTCCTGCACGACCCCATTGCCCCCCTCATTGACCACCCCAGCATTCTGAGGCCGCAACGGCATCGCCTTGGGCATCGGACGCGATTCCATCAACCATGGCTCAAGCGTCGCCCGACCAATCTCGCTGCACTTGGAATCCGACAACACCACCGCCCGCTCACAAATATTCTGCAACTCCCGCACATTGCCAGGCCACCCATACGAACTCATCAACCCCACCGCATCCTCACTCATACGAATCAATCGTCGACCATCACGCTGGCAAATCTTCTTCACAAAAAACTCGGTCAACATCCCCACATCCTCAAGCCGATCCCGCAAAGGCGGAATCACAATCGGCAGCACATTAAGCCGGTAAAACAAATCCTGTCGAAACTCCCCCATCGCCGCGGCCTTGGGTAAATCACGATTACTCGTCGCAATCACCCGCACATCAACCCCAATCGTCGTACTCGAACCCACCCGCTCAAAAGCTCGCTCCTGCAACACACGCAACAACTTGGCCTGTATCTGAGGCGACACCTCAGACACCTCATCCAACAACAACGATCCATTATCCGCAAGCTCAAACCGCCCCTTACGCATCTTATCCGCACCCGTAAACGCCCCCCGCTCATGCCCAAACAACTCCGATTCCAACAAACTCTCACTCAATGCCGCGCAATTGACCGCCAAATACGCCGATTCATTCCGCGGGCTCAGATCATGCACCGCATGAGCAACGACCTCTTTCCCAACCCCCGACTCCCCAGTAATCAACACCGTCCCATGACTCGAAGCCACCGCCCGCACCTGCTCACGCACCTTCCGAATCGCCGCCGACTTCCCAATAATCCGATCCAGCCCCACAGGTCCCGTCGGACTGTGAACCGTCCGAACACTGGCACGCAAAATCGCATTCTCTTTCAGAACCGCCGCATGACCAATCGCCCGTTTGACCGCGATAATCATCTCATCGCCTTCAAACGGCTTGGTAATGTAGTCATACGCCCCGTTCTTCATCGCCTGCACCGCCGTCTCAATTGTCCCAAACGCGGTCATCAATATCACAGGCAACTCATCATCAATCGATCGAATCTCCCCCGCCAAATCCACCCCCGTCATCCCAGGCATATTCAAATCCGTCACCACCACATCCGGACGCTTCGACGCAACCTCCTTGAGCGCAGACCGCCCATCGACGGCCGTCCGCACCGAAAAACCCGCCCGAGTCAGCGTCGAGCCAACCGAATCACGCATCATTTCCTTGTCATCCACAACCAAAACAGATTTAATACTCACGCGACTTCCCCTTGAGCCATGGGCTCAATCAATGTTGACACACCAGTTGACGCACCAGTTGACGCACCGGACGCCACCGACACCTTTGTATTACCCGTCGGCTGAGCCATCCGCCCAGCCCGAACCACGATCTCAGGCCGACCTTCATCGACCACCTGTTCAACAACCCGCTCAGGCCAACACAACGACACCGTCGCCCCATTGACCCAATCCGAATCATCCACAACATTCTCAACCCGGACCGATCCGCCATGAGCGTCCATAATCCGGTGCACAATCGACAACCCAAGCCCCGTCCCCGCCGCCCGCGTCGTAAAGAACGGGTTGAATATCCGCTCGATCACACCCTCTTCAATCCCCCCCCCACTGTCCCGCACCGACAGCACATACCCGCCATCAACACGCCCAACACCAACGACCATCCTCCCACCCGTGCCAACACAATCCCGTGTCGCCTGAGCCCCATTACGAAGAATATTCACCAACGCCTGGTGCAACAACGACGAATCCCCCATCACAATCTCAGAATCATCCGCAATCTCCACCCGCACATCAATCCCCTCAAGCTCAGCAACACACGCATCGACGGCGTCATCAATCAACATCGACGCCGAACACTCCGCTCGCCGAACCCGCAACTCCCGCGAAAACGCCAGCACATCACCCACAATCTGATCCAGCCCACTCACCGCCCGCCCAATCTTCTCAACAATCGAACACTGCTCAGGCATCCCCACCAAATCCTCCTGCAACATCCGCGTATACAAACGAATCGACCCCAACGGGTTGCGAATCTCATGCGAGATCCCCGCCGCCATTTCACCCAACGCCGCCAGCCGCTTGGACCGCTGCAACGCCTCATTGGCCTGTGCCAACTCAGTATTGAGCCGAACCACCTCACCCCGAAGCTGGGTATGGGTCTGCTCAAGCTTGGCCGTCACCTCAT
>JALSHW010000077.1 GCA_026982035.1 Phycisphaerales bacterium
TCAACATCGGCGGCTTCCTCGCACTCAACGATGACACCCTCGCCGAAAAAGCACGCAACCTCGTCGTCGTCTACGAAGGGCTCCACACCTACGGCGGAATGGCAGGCCGAGACATGGAAGCCCTCGCCGTCGGCATCGCTGAATCCGTCCAATACGACCACATCCGCGCCCGCATCGGTCAGGTCGAATACCTCGGCGAACGACTCATTGAAGCGGGCGTGCCCATCATCCGCCCCATCGGTGGCCATGGCATCTTCATCGACGCCGCCCGATTCCTCCCCCACTTACCCCGCGACCAGTTCCCCGCCCAGGCACTCGCCGCCGCGCTCTATGTCGATTCTGGAGTCCGCTCAATGGAACGCGGAGCCGTCTCGGCCGGACGCGATCCAGACACAGGTCAAAACCGATACCCAAATCTCGAACTGGTCCGCCTCACCATCCCAAGACGGGTCTACACACAAGCCCACATGGATGTGACGGCCGAATCCGTCGAAGCACTCTTCAAAACCCCCGAACGCGTCAGTGGTTTGCACATGAACTACGAGCCCGACTATCTGCGATTCTTCCAGGCCCGCTTTGAACCCGTTGGATCAGACGCTGTACTTGCTCCGGAATGATTCAGAGTTTCACCGTAGAGTAGTGGTAGTTGATGTCCCGCTTGCCGAGCTCGGCCAGTACATGATCCACAAGACCCGATTGTGGCCCAATCTGCTCGGCGTTGATCACACCAGGCATCTTCAGATCGCCTTTGGCAATCATCCGCGCGATGATCGCGCACGGATAGGCCGTGGTTCGGGACATGCTCGTCGCGCCGTGGTTGTAGAAATCAAGCAAGTCCCATTGATGCCGAGTCTTCTTGCCCGAAGCGTCAAGCCCATCAGTGATGATCCGCATGATGGTCAAATCTTCTTCTTCGGGCTCGTAAGTCCACTTGGGGAACATCAACTTGCTGATCACATCCAAAGGCCGCACGCTTCCGCCATCGACCTCGATCCGCTCCTGACCAAACAACCCCGTCTCACGAAACACCCGCATCAACTCGATATGCCCCGGATACCGCATCGTCTTCTCTTTCATAAACGGCACATCCATCGTGTACGCAAGCGACCGCAACCCATCGGTATTGAACACCTCAAGCGTCCCAAGCCCGTCAAACTCCATCAGCTCCGGCTCACTGAGCGCATCACGAGTCACAATCTCCCCATGCTCAACAAGCCGCGATGGTCGCGTATATTCTTCAAGCACATCGGCAGGCGAAAACCCCGCCTTGTACTCAAAAGGCCAACTCCGTTTGCGTGGCAACCCCCCAACATAAATCTCAATATTCTGACACTCTTTGAGCAAACTCGCCCCATACCCAGAGAGCATATTGCTCATTCCCGGCGCAACACCCATATCCACCACCGCCGTCACCCCATGTTCTTTGGCAAGCCCATCAAGGTCCCACGAATCCTCAGGCATAAACGAAATATCCGCATAGTTCTTCCCCGATTCAATCACCGCCCGCAACGATTGAAACCCAATCTTGCTCGCCAACGCACCAAGCACAATATCCGAATCGGCAATCGCCGCCTTGAGTGCACCCACATCACTCAGATCAACCACCGCAGTCGTAAGCTTTCCACCAATCCCCGCCGCATGCTTGGTCGCCCGATCAAGTGCCTCAGGGCGCACATCAAGAATCGTCACATCAAAATCCGAATCCGTCGAAAGATCCGAAGCCATGATCGACCCAACCATCCCCGCGCCCAGTACCGTTGCTTTGTACATGCCGTTCTCCTTCACAATGAATCTCTACTGTAGCGCATGAATCAGGAGAACCAGAATCCAAAGAGCCAACCCATTTATGCCGTCGATTTGGAACACGATCCACCAGAACAACACGCCCCAACCCCAACTCGGTTCCAAGGCATCTTCCCAAGCAACATCGCCATCCCGCACCACCCCGTCAACCCCGCAAAGGTCAATCCACATCCAACAAAGGCGCTGATCACCAAGAACCAAGGATTCACCCAAACCCCAAGCACCACCCCAAGAACCACCAGCGACCCAGCAATCATCTGCACCTGCCGCATGATCTCAAACCTAGGCCCACCCGCCGGCCGAACAACCCCGCGTCCAGATGATTTCCACCCCTCAATCCCCCCTTGAAGATGAAACACCTGTTCTTCACCAGAAAACCGTTCCGCGGCTTCAGCCGACCGACTCCCCGTTCGACAATGGAAAACAATCCGCCGCCCCCCACCCCCACACATCCGCCGAAGTTCCTCAGCATCAAATCCAGACAACGGATGATTCAACGCCCCATCAATCCGCTCGCTGGCGTGCTCAAAATCCTCACGAACATCCACCACCACCGCATCACCAGCAGCAACCCACTTCTCCAACAACTCCGGAGACACATCAATCAACTCACAAGTATTGGACTCTGTCATCACATCAACTCCTTGAATCCTGCAAAGAGATGGTACGCACCAGTCATCTCTGGGTTGCAAGCTGCTGCCAAGCCAAATGCCCACCAGCCAGATTCACCACCTGATACCCAAGCCGTTGTAAATACGCCACAGAAACCGCCGACCGAGCACCACTCAGACAGTTCACGAGTAGACGATTGTTCTTGTCGATCTCATCAAGCCGGGCCATCAACCGTGTATGGGCAACATTGATCGCCCCAGGTAGATGCCCACACGCAAACTCGGTCTTCCGACGAACATCAAGCACCTGCACTTCCCCAGCATCAATCATCCCGGCCGCTTCCTCAGCATTCACCTCAGCAACGCTGGCAAGTTCATGCGACCCATCGCAATACCCCTCAAGCTCCGAAGCATCCACCCATCCGACAATCCGATCCAGTCCAACCCGAATCAAATCACGCACCGCCTCCTCAAGATGCTCCGGCCCAATCACCAAATACATATCTTCAGTATCCAAAACCATCGACCCAGCATCCGTATTGAACGAAGTCTCAAGCGGCAAACTCAACGATCCAGGCACATGCCCAAGTTTGAACGCCTCCCAAGGCCGCGTATCAATCAACGCCACTTGATGCGTATCAAGATTCCGTAAATCCGCAGCCGACATCTTGACTGGCTTGGGCAACCCTCCCAACACCTTTGGCCCAACCTTATTGTCCCGCTTCATATTGGCAAAATACATCGGTGGCTCGGGCTGACCATCCAAAATGAAGTCCACAAAATTCTGTTCCGAAGTCGCCGCCAACAACGCTGGATTGAACCGCCGTTCATACCCAATCGTGCTCATCGGCACCGCTCCAAGGGCCTTGCCACACGCACTCCCCGCCCCATGGGCAGGCCACACCTGCACAAAGTCGGCAATGTCATTAAGTTTCTTGGTCGTCTCATACAACCGTCGTGCTGAGGGTTCCATGTTCCCAACCATCCCCGCCGCCGATTCAAGCAAATCAGGCCTCCCAAGATCACCAACGAACACAAAATCCCCACTCGCCATCGCCATCGGTTCAGTCGCATCAGAGCCATGATCGGTAATCAAAAACACAATATGTTCAGGCGTATGCCCAGGCGTGTGCATCGCCTTGATCTCAATATTGCCAATATGAAACGAATCCCCATCCCGCAACAGCGTATGTTCGTAAGTCCCTCCACCCATCTTCTGATCAAGCCATTGATATTTCCAATCCGCATCCCCTTCATCCGACACATACACATGGGCCCCCACTTCCTCGGCCAGTTCACGCGACCCAGAAATAAAATCCGCATGAATATGCGTCTCAGCCGTCGCCACAATCCGAAGCCCATTCTCCTGAGCCAACGCGATATACCGATCCACATCCCGCTCAGGATCAATCACCACCGCCTCACCCGTCTTCTGACACCCGATCAAATACGCCGCTTGAGCAAGTTTGTCGTCATAGACCATCCGCATAAACATGATTCAACCCCTTTCAATATATTCCCGCATATACACATTCGAACTTGCTATTGTGCCGAAATTATTCCGCCGGAAACAAGAACTCCACGGCCTCTCCAAACCGAGCCGCCCACGCCGTCTCATTGTGAACCTGACCCTCACCCAAAATCAACAAGTGGTTCTCATCCGAAATCTTCCCCCATCCAGAAAGCACTTCGTCAACCGCATTGACCCAATCAACATACTGCTGGTTCCGCTCAGCATCGGCCGGATCAGTCCCAACTTCGGCCGTCCCCATCCCCATCACATACTTGACCGGAAATCCATCGCTCTTCTCAATATGTTGCAGTGTTTCAATCTGCCCAACCATCGGCAAACTCTCAATCAACGCCATCCCAAAAACATCCGAATGCGCCGTCGCTCCATACAACGCCATCGCTCCCCCAAGCGACGCTCCGCCAATGGCCGTCGATTCACGCCCTTGACGAACCCGAAACGCCCGGTTGATCTTCGGCACAACTTCATTGA
>JALSHW010000078.1 GCA_026982035.1 Phycisphaerales bacterium
ACGGGGGGAGCAGGGGAAGCAGGGGGATGATGGGTGGGTGGCGGTGTATATTGAGCCGCTCTGGATTCAGGGCGTGAATCGTCCGGGAGGGTAAAGTTTGGCTACCGCTGGACTTGCGCCTGTCTATAACGGTCGTCCAAAATTACTTCTCCGGGATACTGACCAAGTTTGACGGTTGGAGTCGGGTGATGCGTTGTCCTGTTGACGAGCGGATGGTTTCACGGATGCCTTGGCCATTTAAGTAGTTGTGTGGGTATCGTTTGCGGAGTTCTTTGAGTCGCATGGATTCGATGGCTGGGGTGGTGGTGCCGTCGAAATCTTGTTCGCCGAAGACGCCGATGGTGACCATGCTTCGGAGGGGTGCGTGGTAATAGAACGCTTGTTCTCCTTGGTCTCGAAGTTCCAAGACCGCTCGTTCTGCTGTTGTGCGGAACTCTTTGATTTCACTGGCGCTTGGGGATTCTCCGCCATGGGTTCCGTAGACACCGATTTGCAGTGTGTAGATTGCTTTGGGTCCAAATCGGCTTTTGACGGTTCGCAAATTATACTCAGCGTTCTGTCCACCCAAGGTCTCGCTTGATGGCGGGGCGAGGAAGGCGGCGGCGAATGGGCGCGTGCCATTGGTTGATTGGATTTCTCGAACCCGATCCAGGTCGATCAATGCCCGTTGATCGTTTGGTCCTTCATAGCGTCCATAGGCGATAACGGCTTTCCCTTGGCGTTTTTTGGTGTACGCGCTGAGCAGGCCATGTTTGGATTGGACATTGACCAGGGCTTGTTGGGCCAGTTGCATGTTGGGGAGGGTGACGAGGATGATGGACCATTGGATCGAATCGTCTTGGGTATCGGGGATATCGAGGGCTCGGTCGTCGTCGAATACGCCTGGGGCTTGGTCGGCGTATGGGTTTGGTTCATCTCTTTTGGTGGACTTTCCCCACCCACAGCCAGGGAGGGTCGGGAGGACACAGAACGACAAAACCACCGGAACAAGGGGGCGGGCAAGGCGGTGGGCAAAGTGTGCGCCCCTCCCGAACAAACAGAAAACCGGCTTGTGATGGGCAATTTGTGAGTGTGACTGTTTTTGTGTGAACATTTTTCCCGGGTCCCTTGTTGTGTTATACTGTATAAGCTCTTGTGTGGCCTGTGATTAGATGGAAATTACCATTTTCGTTCATTTGTGTTCTTGGATTCAAGTGCCTGACGATACACACTCTGAAGGATGGTGGAACTTTCCTTCGAACAACAACATGTAGTGGTGTCCGAGTGGTGGGCACTGGCAGGACACAAATTGGCAGGCAAATAAAAGGAGGTTTTCCTCATGAGCGACATTTCACCAATGAACTCACCGATCAACACTGGCGCCGCCGCGGGTGTTGGGAGAATTCGGTCTGAACAAGTTTCGCGTCCCGACGCGATAGAGAACAATACGCGGACTGGACCGACCCGATCCAAAGATCAGGTCGAGTTCTCACAAGTCGCTCGTCATCTTTCGGTGCTCAAGGCGGGGACACCGGAACGGAGCGAGTTGATTGATCGTGTCAAGAATGAAATCAATGACGGTGCGTACGACACACCCGAAAAATTCGAGGCCGCCATTGACGGGATCAAAGAAGACCTGGAGTTCACCCTCTAACACAGCCGACTCTGTCTGAAAAACCAGAGAGCAAATCTGACTCCTCAGAAGTACGGGCCGATTGGTCCGTGCTTTTTTAGACCAACTGTTTAGACCAACTGTTTAGACCAGCCGGGTGTGGATGGTTCGGAGGGTTGGACAGGTCCTGGAAATTTGTTCAAGGGTTGGCTGATTCAGATGCCCGATGAGGAACATCGTTGAGCCCGATCCGGATAGGTGTGGGTTGAGGCCGATGGATTGGAGGGTGGTGATGGTCTGGTCGAGTTTGGAGACGGCGGATCGGGCTGGGAGACAGAGATCATTGGTGAGGGGTGTTTGGTTGAGCGTGCCTGCTGTTGCCATGGCTCGGACGCTGGAGACATCCAGCATTGATGGTTGTTGATTTTCCATTTGATCAAAGGCGGCGTACACCTTGGGTGTGGGACAGCCAAAGTTTGGAATCAACAGGGTCAGATCAGATGTGATCGGTTTCATGCGGTCGATCTGATCGCCGATCCCGGAGACAATCGCTGGGGGTGGGGTTGTGCGAGCGTGGAACGATTCGAGGTCGATGAAGTAGGGGATGTCGGTGCCCAGTTTGTGGCCGAGGGCGCGGAGTTGATGTTGGGTGAGTCCGGCGTTGGTCAGTTCGTTGAGGGCCATGAGTGTGGTGGCGGCGTTGGATGATCCGCCGCCGAGTCCGCCGCCGGCGGGGATGGATTTTCTGATGCTGATGTGGACGGGGATCGGTCGATCGAGCAATCGTTCAAAGACCGCGTGGGCTTGGTGGGTCAGGTCGCTTTGGGTTGGCCAGTCAACGGGCTTACCGGTGTCCCAGGTGATGGTGAACTTGGATGGTTGGGTGTTGTTGAGCGGTTCAATCGTGATCTGGTCGGAGAGGTCGATGGCGTGCATCCATGAACAGATGGGGTGGTAGCCGTCGGTCATTGGTGGACCAACACGGAGGATCAGATTGATTTTGGCGTGGGATTGAATGGTGATCGACCGAGGCATGATCCAAGGGTAGACCAGAAAGGGTTGGGCAGAACCGACCGAGAACCTGGTGCGCTACGATCATGCAGGAGAATTGCCATGAATGTACAAGACCTGATGGACACGATGGACAGGATTGCTCCGCTCAAGTTTGCCGAGCCCTGGGACAAGGTGGGGTTGCAGTTGGGGGTGGCGGATCGAGCCATTGGCGGGGGAAAGGGTGGGAAGAAGGGTGGGTCGGTTCTGTTGACCATTGATTTGACTGAAGAAGTGCTTGATGAAGCGATGAAGAAGCAGGTCGGGGTCATTGTGGCGTATCACCCGCCGTTGTGGACGCCTTTGACCAAGTTGACAGATCAAACCCATACCGAGCGGATCATTCGTGGGGCGGCCGAAGCGGGGATTGCGATTTACACACCTCATACGGCTCTTGATGCGGCTCCGGGTGGGGTGACGGATTGGTTGTGTGAAGGGATTGGGTCGCCTCGTGGAGAATCCAAGCCCGGGGTGATTGATGGTGATTGTCGTGCGTTGTCGCCTGCGGTTGGTGGTGATGCTGGTCGGGAAGTCAAGGTGATTACCTTTGTGCCCAAGGATCAGATTGATCATGTGCGCAATGCGTTGGGGACGGCTGGGGCTGGGGGGATTGGGGATTACAAGTTGTGTTCGTTTACCACTTCTGGAGAGGGTACTTTTGTGCCTGGCCCTGGAACGAACCCGACCATTGGTACCGTTGGATCATTGGCGCGGGTCGATGAGGTTCGGTTGGAGATGGTGTGTGAGAAACGGGCGTTGCCATTGGTGATTGAAACCCTCAAGCATTTGCACCCGTACGAAGAGCCGGCCTATGACATTGTCGAACTGGTCGCTGAACCATTGCGACGGATCGGATCAGGACGACGATTGACGCTTGATCAACCGGCTCATATGGGTGATCTGATTGATCGGCTCAAGGCCCATTTGGGTCGCTCGCGCATGCGATACGCCATTGCGGGGGACGATCGGCCATTCCGCACCATCGGGGTGGTGCCTGGGTCTGGTGCGTCGTTGGTTGATCTTGCCAGGACTGAGGGGTGTGAGGTGTTTATCACGGGGGAGATGACCCATCATGAAATCTTGGCGGCCCGTCAGTCTGGGATTTCTATTCTCCTTGCCGGGCATACCAATACTGAGCGAGGTTATCTTCCCCGGCTTCAAGATCGATTGCATGAACTGTGTCCAGAACTCCGTGTGGATATTGCTGAGCGTGATCGGGATTGTCTGGTGGTTGGTTGACTGATTGACACAGATTATTTTGTGTTGGACGGGTCGTCCACATTGACCTGGCCACGGAGGTGGAATCCGGCTTTGGGTACGCTGATTTTGGAGTCAAACATCACCTGGGCCAGTTTGCCCGGCTTGACATACTTGACGGAGCCGTTGAGTTTGTAGTCAACGATTCCGGAGAGTTCGCCTGGTGAGAGTTCAAAGACTGCGGGGAGTTCGAAGGTGTGCTCGCCATAGGTGTGGAGGGTGGTTTCTGGGCTTCGGATGCCTGTGAAGGTGTGGGTGTTGTCGAGGGTGACGGTGTAGGAGACTTCTTGGAGTGGGATGGGTTCTTTGTTTGGGTTGGTGGCTTTGACCAAGAAGCCATAGACCGTGTGGGTTTGGGTGCGTTCGATCTGGCGGACGCCCATGGTTTCAAATTGTGGTTGATGAACGCTGGAGCATCCTGTGACAATGAGGACGCTCAGAAGTATGAGCAGGACGAGCGGTGTTTTGGCGGTGATTGGCATCTGTGAGCGTATGCGCGCCGGGGCCGATTGTGTTGT
>JALSHW010000079.1 GCA_026982035.1 Phycisphaerales bacterium
GACTACGACACCGCCCAAGCCGTCGAGGCCTCCGTGCACGAGCCGTATGAGCCAATGCTCGACCACGAGATCGGCGACGAAGTGACCCTCGAAGTCAACGCTGTTGACCCCGAAGGATAACCCCCAAAGTGAAGATCACGGCGAACACATTGAATACACAGACCAGACGAATCGAGGATACGAAATGACAGAGCAAAGAGTAATAGTCGTCGGAGGCGGGCTGGCAGGATTGGCCGCCTCGATCCGCATCGCCGAAGCGGGCGTCCCCGTTGATCTCTTCTCCATGGTCCCCGTCAAACGCTCCCACTCCGTTTGCGCCCAAGGCGGCATCAACGCCTGCAACGAAGTCGCTCGCCAACAGGGCTACTCCGAATACCAACACTTCGACGAAACCCTCATCGGAGGCGACTTCCTCCAAGACCAACACCCCGTCCTCGAAATGACCAACTGGGCACCCAAAATCATCGACCTCCTCGACCGCATGGGCGTCCCCTTCAACCGCTCCTCCGAGGGCTACCGCGACCTCCGCCTCTTCGGCGGCTCCCTCTTCAAACGCACCCACTTCTCCGGCGCAACCACCGGACAACAACTCCTCTACGCCCTCGACGAACAAAACCGCCGCTTCGTCAGTGAAGGCAAAGTCACCGAATACAACTTCTGGGAGTTCCTCTATCCAATCACCGAAGGTCAAGGCGACAACAAACGAGCCGTCGGCATCGTCGCCCAAGACATGCGAACCATGCAAATCCGATCCTTCCGCGGAGACGCCGTCATCATGGCCACCGGCGGCTGTGGCCTCGTCTTCGGCAAATCCACCAACTCCGTCATCTGCACCGGCGGAGCAGCATCCCGTTGCTACCAAGCCGGTGCATGGTACGCCAACGCCGAAATGATCCAGGTCCACCCAACGGCCATCCCCGGCGCCGACAAATGCCGACTGATGTCCGAATCCGCCCGAGGCGAAGGTGGCCGAGTCTGGGTCCCATCCAAAATCGGCGACACCCGCAAACCCAAAGACATCCCCGAAAACGAACGCTACTACATCCTCGAAGAACGCTACCCAAAATACGGCAACCTCGTCCCCCGCGACATCGCAACCCGCGAAATCTTCGATGTCTGCGTCAACGAAGGCATGGGCGTCGATGGACAAAATCAAGTCTACCTCGACCTGACCCACATGGACCCCGACTACCTCACCGAAAAACTCGGCGGCATCCTCGACATCTACGAAAAATTCGCCGGCCAAGACCCCCGCTTCAACCCCATGAAAATCTTCCCCGCCGTCCACTACTCCATGGGAGGCATGTGGACCACCTACACCCCAGGCAACTACCAACCCGACGAACCACGCGCAGAACACAAACCCAAAGGTGACATCCCCGTCGGCACCGAGATCGGCCAAGGCCTCAAAGAAGGCGCACCAAACAACGCCATGACCAACATCACCGGGCTCTACGCCTTCGGCGAAGTCAACTTCGCCTACCACGGCGCAACCCGACTCGGCGCAAACGCCCTCCTCAGCTGCATCTTCGACGGCATCTGCAACGGCGTCTCCGTCGTCAACTACATCCGCGACGAAAACTTCAAACCAGTATCAGAAACCGATCAATCCGTCTTCGACGCCGCAACCAAAGTCCAACAAGACAAACACGACGCACTCCTGGCAACCACCGCCAATGGCACAGGCAACAAAGACAACAACCCCTACCAGATCGCCTTTGAAATGGGCGAAATCATGAACGCCCAATCCACCGTCGTCAAAACCAAAGCAGGCCTGGAAAAATGCCTCGCCAAACTCGATGAACTCTCCGCCCGATACAAAAATGTCGAACTCGGAGACGGCGCCATGTGGACCAACCAATCCCTGAGTTTCACAAGAACAGTGGGCGACATGCTCATCTTGGCCGAGGCCATCGCCAAAGCCGGCCTCCTTCGCGAAGAATCCCGTGGCAGCCACTACCGAACAGACTTCCCAGAACGCGACGACGACAAATTCTGGAAAGCATCCATCGCCAAGTTCAACGCAACGACCGGCAAATCAGACATCGAGTTCGTCCCCGTCAAAGCAGGGCTCGTCAAACTCCGCCCACGAACCTACGGCAAAACCGCACCCGAAAAAACCGACACCAAAACCCCAGAACCAGCCAACGCATAAAGCGATTCGACTGCATTTCTTGAAACAAAGGATTTGAAATCATGGGAGCCGCCCAAGCAAGCATCATCGGATCAGACGAGCGCAAAGCCAACCGCGAGGTGGCCGTCGTTGGTCGAAGCGTCATCTTCAAAATCAAACGCTGCGACGGTCCAGGAAAACCCTGGCGATGGGAGTCCTTCAAAGTTCCCACAGAGCCCGGCTCCAATGTCATCTCCTCACTCAACTGGATCGCCGCAAACCCAGTCACCGCCAGCGGCAAACAAACCACCCCAGTCGTCTGGGATTCAAGCTGCCTCGAAGAGGTCTGCGGCGCCTGCACCATGGTCATCAATGGCCGGGTCCGCCAATCCTGCTCCTGCCTCATCGACGAATACGCCCCAAGAGAAGGCGACGAAATCACCCTAGAGCCAATGGAAAAATTCCCCGTCATTCGCGACCTCTGGGTCGATCGCACCCGCATCTTCAACGCCCTTGAACGCGTCAAAGCATGGGTTCCCATCGACGGCACCTACAACCTCGGACCAGGTCCAAAAGAATCACACGACCACCAACAAATGCGCTACGCCCTCAGCGAATGCATGACCTGCGGCTGCTGCGTCGACGCCTGCCCACAATTCTCCAAACAAGACGACCCAAAAAACTGGGAAGGCAGCTTCATAGGCCCACAAGCCATCTCCCAAGCCCGCCTCTTCAACGAACACGACACCGGAAAACAACTCAAAGACGAACGCATGGACACCCTCACAGGCCCAGGCGGAATCCAAGACTGCGGCAACTCACAAAACTGCGTCAAAGTCTGCCCCAAAGGCATCCCCCTCACCGAATCCATCGCCGCCATAGGCCGAAGCGCAACCATCCACACCATCAAAAAATTCTTCACCGGCAAGTGATCAACCCGCATGAAACGGGTGCCCCGCTGGTGGGCTTTGCCACCTGCGGGTGTTTGATAATCCCAAGACATGCAGGTGGCAAAGCCCACCAGCATGGCGCCCTTGTTCTTGGTTCTGATGGTTTCCTTATTTACGCATTAAGATCAAGCCGCGGCTTCCCCTCATCCCGCCGACCAGGCCCCCCCTTGGGTGTATACCCAATCACATGCTCCCGCCGATCTTCCTGAGCTTCTTCCTGACTCGCATCAGCCAGTGTCCGCACCGCATCAATCTGCTCGACATGCTCCACAGCCGCCTGATAACTATCATGGACTCGACTGCGACGACGCGACTTATCCGCATCCTCGGCCTGCTGTTTCCGCGAAGCCGCATTGCTCGAAGCCGGTGCCCCTGCAAGACTTGAAGCCAAATTGTTGATCGCTCCGGTCATACCCTAAGTATCGGATTCACCCGTCGTCGACCGCCACCAAAATCCACAACCAATCCACAAATTTTAGGTTTTGTTCGGGTCGCAGGCCTTCAAAGCCCCAAATCAAGCCCCGATGATATTGACACCACAATCCACATAAATGTTTTCACCCGTCACCCCGCACGAAAGATCAGACGCCAAATACACCGCCGTGCCGCCAACATCAGAGCCCTTGGTAATCCGTCGCAGTGGTGCCTTCTTGATGGCTTCTTCTTCAAGCCCATCAGCACCACCCACAGCCGTACTCGCCAGCGTCCGCAGATACCCGCCAGAAATCGTGTTGACCCGAATACCATCTTGCCCCAACTCATTGGCAAGATACCGTGTACTGGTTTCCAAGCACGACTTGGCAACCGCCATCACATTGTACCCAAGGATCACTTTTTCAGACCCATAATAACTCATCGACATGATCGATCCGCCACCACCCTTGGCCATCATGGGCCGGGCACGGTTGGCCATCGCCACAAGCGTGTACGCCGAAATATTAATCGCTTCAAGATAGGCCTTGCGTGGAGTCTGAACAAAATTGCCCATCTGCAACCAATCCCGATCCGCATACGCAATCGAGTGCACCAAAAAATCAAGCCGATTATGGTCCTTCGCGTAGCTCTCAAAGAGTGCATCGAGACTCTCATCACAACCCGCATCACACTCATAGAGTATTGAATCCGATTGAATTTTTTCCACAGCCCGTCCAGTCCGTCTGGCATTCTTCTCGCCGGGGATATGGGAATAGGCGCATTGTCCGCCATGCTCGGTGATCGCCTTGGCAATGTGCCACGCATACGAACGATCGTTGGCAACACCAACCACCAACCCGACTTTGCCATCCAGAAGCCCCATAGAAAAATCCTTTCATGATGCAACATGATACAGCATGCCATAAACAAC
>JALSHW010000080.1 GCA_026982035.1 Phycisphaerales bacterium
CCGGCTTTGAGTGAGAGCAGGAGGATTGGATTTTTGCCGGTGGCTTCTTGGAAGTCATCGATCATTTTTTGTCGTTTGCCTTGGGAGGTGCCGCCGTGGAGGAAGAGGACTTCTTTGCCCAGTTCGTGCTTGAGCATGTTGGAAAGGATGTGACCCATCTGGCGGAACTGTGTGAAGATGAGGGCTTGGTCGCCTTCGGAGAGGAGTTCGTCGAGTTGTTCGAGGAGACGGACACACTTGCCTGAACGGCCTGGATCGATGATCTTGCCGAATTGCGGGTCGGTGTCTTTGAGCATTTGGGCGGGGTGGTTGCAGATTTGCTTGAGTTTGATGAGTGTTGCCAGAACGAGGCCGCGACGATGGATGCCCTCGGCGTGCTCGACATTGGTGAGCATCTGCTTGACGCATGCTTCGTAGAGCGAGGCCTGCTCGCTGGTGAGTGAGCACCACTCTTTGGATTCGAGTTTTTCTGGGAGATCGGAGACCACGGTTGGATCGGTTTTGACACGACGGAGAATAAACGGGCGGACCATTGTGCGGAGTTTTTCCATCTTGATCTGGTCGCGGTGTCGTTCGATGGGCAGGGCGAATTTTTTGCGGAAGGCACCTGGTGAGCCGAGGTATTTTGGATTCAAGAAATCCATGATCGACCAGAGTTCGGAGAGTCTGTTTTCCACGGGGGTACCCGTCATGGCAACTCTTCGAGGAACTTTGAGCGAGCGGACTGAGATGGATTGCTTGGCGGCGGGATTTTTGACGAACTGGGCTTCATCAAGGACGACTCGGCCCCACTTGACCTTGGTGATGAACTCATTGTCCCGGTGAACCAAGGCGTAGGTGGTGACAACGACATCGGCGTCGTCGGTGGCGTTGATGAAGGCGTCACCTTGAGGACGATCGACGCCATGATGGACTTGGATTTTGAGAGAGGGCGCGAATTTTTCGAACTCTTTGACCCAGTTGCCAATGACGGACATGGGAACAACGAGGATGGTTGGGTCAACACACTCGGTGGCGATGGAGCGTTCATGGAGGATCAAGGCGATCATCTGGATGGTTTTTCCAAGACCCATGTCGTCGGCGAGGCAGGCACCGAATCCGAAGCGTTCCATGAAAGCGAGCCAACTGAGCCCTCGGGCTTGGTATGGACGGAGGGCGCCTTTGAAGGTGTCTGGTGCTTGGAGGATGGGGAGTTCGACTGAGACCCCTTCTTCGCCGCCGAGCATTGAGGCGACCCAGCCGGTGGCTTCGACGCCTGTGACGGGGAGCCCGGTTTGTGCTGAATCTGAAGCAAGTGCCAGTTGCATGGCTTCGCCGAGTTCCATTTCCCCGCCTGGATTTTCCTGCATGAAACTGATGGCGTTTTCGACATCTTCGGGTCGAATCTCGACCCATTGGCCACCGATGCGGACGAGCGGGGAGTTCTTTTGGGCGAGTTCTTCAAATTCGTGGAGGGTCAGGGTGGTGTCGCCGATGGCGATTTCCCAGTGGTAGCCCACGAGGGTTCCGAGTCCGAGTTGAGCCCCGGCGGCGTCGGTGTCGGCACCATCGCCGAGGACCATTTCAGATGGGTCTGAGTCGATGCGGAGTTTGGTGCCCAATCGTCCGGCTTGTGAATCCCACCAGCCGGGGCATTGGACACCGATGCCTTGTTCTTCGAGGACGGGCTTGACCTCGCGGAGGAATCGGTACGCTTCTTGGGTTTCGATCAGGAGTTCAATCGGTTCGGTTTGATCGAGTGCTTCTTCGAGTTTTGGGTAGTATCGACTGGCACGGCCCAACTCACCCATCAGGAGTTCTTGCGGGTTTTCAAGAGTCAACCCTTCGTAGACGATGCGTTCGCGGTTGATGAGCCAGACATCGGCGCCACGGATGAGGACCTCTTCGTCGTCGAGGGATTGGAGGTAGAAACTCAGCGACCACATGACGGTCTCGTCGGGTTGGTCGATGTCTGGAGCAAGTCCGTCGGAGATGGGTTCTGCCAATTTGAGTCCGAAACGCCAGGTGCTTGATTCGCCTCGGTCTTCGAGTTCGGAAATCCATTTTCGGACGGTGCGGGCGATCTCGGCGCGTTGTCCACTGGAGGCGGGGACATCGACTCCGCTGCCCAACAAGCCGCTGAGCCAGGCAACTTGCTGGTCCATGCCGGTATCCATCGACTCGATGGTGTCGGTCATTTCTTCGGAAATCATCACGCGCCGGCAGGCGGCGTCGGTGATGTGGGATAAGAAATCAACGCTGATGCTCCAGGCATCGTGGGCGTGGCCGTCGGGAACTGCGCGGGCGACGGGGGGCATCGATGAGACGAGTTTGGCGACCCGTTTTGTGGACATGTCGTCGGCGAGCCAGGGTTGCCATCGGCCGGTGAGTTGACCCTCGGCGTCTTGGAAGACCATGGGGACAAAGCGATGACCGGCGATCAAATGTTCGGAAAGTCGGCTGGCGGCGACGAAATATTCAACACCTGGGCCGACATGAAAATCTTCGAGGGCGTCTTGTCGGTCGAACAGTGATTCGAGCAATGCTGGGACATGGACGGGTTTGATGGCGATGGTCTGGACTCGGACATCGGCCAGGCCGCTGGGGATGATTTCGTCGGTTTCGATGCCACCAACCCCCCAATACATGGACATGGGTGCCGAGGGCATCGGGGTGTGGTTGTTCATTGGGAGGCGGAGGACGATGGAGGATTGTTCGCCATCGATCCAGTCGGGGATGACGACATGGGGGTGGACGAGAGGATCGTCGTCAGTGTCGGTATCGCGGGTATCGTGGGTATCGTGGGTCTTTGACCACCAGTTGCCATCGGGGCATTGCTCGACCCAGAGGTGGAGCAATCCGTCGGCCCAGTTGGCGTGGATGACCTGAACCACCGCTGGGACCGGGATCGTTTCAGATTCTGGGGGGCTCGCGTTGATCACGAAGGGCAAGACTCCAACTGAGTTCAATCTCCATGAATCATCGAAGATCCGTGGGAACTCGGAATAGGAGCGCAGGGACTCGAACCCTGAACCTGCGGCTTAAAAGGCCGATGCTCTACCAATTGAGCTACGCTCCTATAGCGTCTCTGATGACCACCTGGGATCGCGTGGGCATAAGAGGGTCATGGTATGCCCCACACCGCGTTGAATTCTAGTTGTTGAGGTATTTCAAAAGCACATCGGCGTGGACTTTGGAGGCCCCCTGATGGCGGGCGACGCATTGGCGGGCGTTGTCGCCGAGTTCCATGCGGCGGGTGGGGTCATTGAGCAGGGCGGCGATGCGATCTCCAAGCCCTGCCTGGTCGATGACTTCGATGCCATCGGCCTGGAGGAGCGTATCAATCTGGGAGGTGAAATCTGAATATTGCGGACCAATGAGGACGGGTTTACCAAGAGCGGCGGGTTCGAGGGGGTCTGAGCCGTGGAGGTTGAAGAATGAGCGGCCGATGATGACCAGATCGGCGAGTTCATACAAGGTGGAGAGTTCGCCGATGGTGTCGAGGAGGTGGCGGGGGTTGGCTTTGGGGATCCCGTCGGATCGGCGGGTGCAGCCGGGCATGGCGGCGGCGGCTTCATCGAAGCGTTCGGGCTTGCGGGGGGCGCAGATGAGCTGGACGGTTTGTGGGCAGGCGTTGTGGAGGAGGGCTTCTTCTTCGGGGGCTGTGGAGCCGGCGACGATGATGGGCTGGGTGAGGTCGAGCCCGAGTTGGTCGGCGAGTTCAATGGCGGCTTCGGAGGGTTCTGGGACGGGCCCGAAGACATCGAGGGCGTCCCACTTCATGGTGCCGGTGATCTGGGCGTTGGTTGCACCCATCGCGGTGACGCGATCGGCGTAGGGTTGGTCTTGCATACATGCGAAGTCGAGGCGGGCGAAGGTTGGTTTGAAGAAGAAACGGATTTTTTGGTACCCCTTGAATGAGCGGGCTGAGATTCGACCATTGATGAGGCCGATGGGGATGTCTCTTGTTTTGCAGGCCTTGACGAAGTTTGGCCAAACCTCGAGTTCAACCAGGGCGACGGCGTCGGGGTTGATGGTGTCGAGGAATCGCTTGACCATCCATGAACAGTCGAGCGGGTAGCGGACGACCTCGCAGGTGTCGCCAAAGACAGACCGGGCATGCTTGAGCCCGGTGTCGGTGGTGGTGGAGATGACGACGGCGGCTTGGTCGGTCAGGAGTGGAACGAGCGCGCGGAGGGCGTTGACCTCGCCAACAGAGACGGCGTGGAGAAGGACTGTTGGTTTTGAGTTGCTCCCCCACCGTTCACTGAGCCATCTTTCAGAAAGCATGGGTTCGATCTTGCCAAACCGTTCGGACCATCCGGCGCGTTTTTTGAGTGCCCAGAAGGGCGCACTCAGTACTGCCAGCGGAAGGTATAGAAAATCAAGTGCGTTCATCTCGAAAATGACTCACTTTGGGGGGG